>JBJTMY010000184.1:0-7028 GCA_046073825.1 Bacteroidota bacterium | reverse complement strand
CATGGTGCTTGACTTGCCATTTTTGTTTTACAACATCCAGAACAGATATACCAATTACCATCTGATAAAACAGCTGTAAAAGAACACACTAGAAACAATGCTGAAACTGAAAGAAATAATAATTTAAATTTTTTCATTATAAATTAGTTTTTTTATAAACCTACTCGTACGCTTTTCGGTTTTCGCGGGCACTAGAAATTAAACATTTACGTCTCCTTGCCACCGCCAAATTATACAACACGTATTATATTTCCTAATTTTAAGTTATTTTATTCTTGTTGTGCAATATTATTCTTTTTTAAAAGACTTATTGTTCGTTTATAGATAGCTGATATTCAAAGGGCTATACTTAAATTTGAATAATGAAACATGTGCATTTAGGTAAGTTGATTGAGCGCAAATTCAATGAGAGCGGATTAACCAAAAAGGCGTTTGCCGATAAAATCGGCTACAGCCAGCGTCATTTATATACCATTTTTGAGAAAGAATCCATTGACACTGCCCTTTTAGCAAAAATTGGCAGTACTTTGCATTTTGATTTTTTTGAAGTCTTTGTTCCTAATTCTAAGAAATTTATTTCCGTAGAAGAACCTATTCCTTCTTATACCAAAACATCCTTACGAATTAAACTCGAAATTAGCATTGAAGGCAAACTGAATAAAAAAGAAATTTTAAGTGCGGTGAAGGAAGAGTTAGACAGGATTATATAATTTGCTAATTTGCCGATGGGTTAATTTTTTAAAACCATAAATAATAATTTAACAGCATTTAAAACAAATCGAAATTTGAACAGTATCGGGATTAATCCCGATACTAAAAATAGTGGGATACGATTCTAAAATTGATTTAATAAAAACAGCGATGGGTTTAAACCCATCGCTGTTGTATGATGTTTTATCTGATATAGCCAGTGTCATTTAATACTATTATTGAAAAACAGTATCAAATTAAGAATTCAAGCAAAAAGGGCAACCTGAATATTCAGATTGCCCTTTTATTATAACATTCATTTAAATGGTTACCACCATCCAATTACATTATATGTTGTTGTGATACTTTTAGGCTGATTATTACCATAAGCTACACCAATATCGCGTGCTGCCTTTATTGTTGCCTTTTGAATATCTACATCGTCTTGCTGTTGCTTTAACATAAACTTCCACTCACGAGTATCTAGCTCTTTTACACGCTTGCCTACTACATCAGTAAATGCCTGTGCATCTTTGAAGCAAGCTGCATTAGGATCAATCTGAGATATTAATTCACCCACACTTTCTGCTGCATCATAACTTTGTCCTGCCGCCCATACCGTTTTAGCTTTGTTCAATAACTCAGAACATTGTTTGTCGATTTGTTTCTTATAAATTGGGCCTACAGCCGTCATACACTTCATGTAACAATCTTTACAAACATCTGGCACTTGTGTCAAATTAAATATTGCTTGTTCATATTTACTTTGGCTAGCCAAGGTTTCGCTTTCTTTAATGATAAAATCACATTTGCTGTTGTAGTATTCGATAATTTTAGTTTTACCATTTTCAATAAAACTCTTGATTTCAGGATTGTTAAAATTGATTGAGTTGAAAGCACTGATGTAGGCCTTCGTTTCATTTGCACCCACTCCTTTGCATGTAAGCGCTACTGAACTAAATTTAGTTCCACTTACTCCGTCACCAATATACAAAGTCACATTTAAGGTATATGCTTGCATTGGAGGCGCTGTGGGCGTAATATCTTTCGTTAGTACATTGATGTTACAAGTAATAATAAAACGAGTACTGTAAGTACTTCCACCCATTCCGCCTTGAGTTACCAATTGACTAAGTTTATTAGCCAATAGACTTGTTGCACCAGCAGGTATTGGTTCCACCATTTGAGGAATATAAGTAGCTAATGCTATTCGAGCTACATCGTCTTGTTTGCCCATCGTGTTCTGAGCAAAATTTGCAATGCTTATCAATTGAAGTATTACAAATAGGAAAGTAATTTTTTTCATGATTTTTATTTTTCGCCAAGGATAATTATTGCTTCTCCTAAGCCATTCATCGATAATTTATTTTCAATTTGGAAGGAGTCCTTAAGATATTTTTGAAGTCCTTTCGCCCAACCTCTGGTATCAATTGCTTTATTATTTGCATCATAAAGAGGGATACGAACTTGTTCTAACAGCATCATGTTTTCTGTAGCATCTGTGGTACTAAATCTGCCTTTCACAGTATTATCTGATACCCATTTTTCAATTAAGGCAGAAAGCTCTTCACCATTATATTCACTTTCAAGATCGCCACTAAAAGAATCAAACTTTTTAACTCTTAACGTAACTTCACGCCCGTTAGTAAACATATCATCAAAATATGTTTGTAATTGTGCATTGAAATTATCTAAATGAGCCAGTACTGCTTCTTCCAATAATACTGGCAATTCAGCAGTAAAGGAAGGAGCACCAGTACCCGATGCACCAGCAATTTGCTTATCAGTATATGAATCCAATCCACGTAAGTTAAATGTAATTGACTTCTTAGGACCTGTTTGATTGATTGTCCATGTCATTTGAATAATGATATCTGCTTTAGCCGTTTTCTTTAATTTGTCGATAGGACTTTCGCTAACACCAGCTCCAGTTTTACTCATTGTCATTGCATCTTCTGCAGCCTGACTTTCAATTTTCTTTAATGAAGCTTCTAAATCTTTCAAAGGAAAACCTCTGTCAGCCATTAACTGATTAATCTTACTGATTACAGGTAATAAATCTGCATTTTCCTGAAGAGCTTTTTTATAATCTGGCACTTTCACTTTTGTACCTTGATTATCAAACTCCATCATATAATTATTTTGATTACACCATAAATCACTAGGCACAACCATTAATGTTGGCTTCTTTGCTTGTGCGTTTGCCAACGTATTTATTATTAAAATAGATAACAGTAATAGGTATTTTTTCATTTTTTATTGTTTTAAAATTCCGTCTTGAATTAATTTTTGTTTTAAATCAGAGCGCAAAACACGTACGATTATTCTGTATTCTTCTTGCGAACCTAATTTCTCACGATTTTTCAATACCTCAGGGTGTAAATCGGATCCATCTTTTGAATTAACAAAGTTTTTATAATCACCCTGATCAGCAAAAAAAGTATTGAAGTAATTTTCATACTTATCTTGAGCATTTACTTCAGGTACTAGAGGTTTCATGTTGCACTCTTTTGAACCATCCATAATTCCCTTAAACAATACATCGCGAACTGCATTCTTTTTTGCTTGTTCAATAGCATCAACGCGATTACGGCCTTGTCCCCAAGATCGCAATGTTTCAGAACCATCTAACTCAACTCCAATACACTCTGTTTTGTATTGATAGGCGGCTCCTATTTTTGATGGAGATTTACACCCTACGCTCAATAGAGCGATGGTGATTATTAATAACAAATTATGCTTCATAGATTATTAAATTAAAATCCTGAATTTAAACTTCTAATAACACCCGCATTTTCCAATTCTTTACGCAAATCAGCAACACGTACAGAAACGATAACTCCTACTTTATATTCCTTTCCTACTTTCATTCGATCTTCAGCTGCTACTGCTCCATCCGTTGATAAGGACACGAACTTCATATATTTTCCGCCGTCATCAAAAAATGGATCAAAGAATTCTGCTTTCTGTTCCTCCACGTTAGGGTCATTGCATAATGCTTTTTGGCCTGGAACACCCTGCTTTCCTGCAAATCCTTTAAATACAATGCCATGAACTGCATTTTTTTTAGCTTGTTCAATTGCCACATCTGGCTTTTTAGAGTAGGACCATACTTTTACTAGGTAAGTTCCTTGAACACCAACAGAAACGGCTTCAATTTCGTAACGCCATTCACGTGTTGCTTGTTCCGCTTTTTTTCTTGCTTGAGAAAACGATAATGTTGTAATGAAACACAATACAACTAATGAAACGATTTTAATTTTCATATTGAATTTATTTTAATTGACGAATTAACATTCCTGAATAATAATTTTTACCTCCTGAAAAGGTTGTTCTATCGATTACTGGCGTTGCTGCTGCACTATCTGTAGCTGGATCAGTTGTTTCACCTGCATTATAACGGTTATCCCAGATCATATCTTTTTCCACCTTGATTGTTCCACGTTTTTCATACACCGTACGACCTGTTTTTGGATCCATCGTTTGTTCAAGAACTTCAAACTTTTCACCTCCTTCTAAACCTTCTTTCATTCCAATTTTAGCAGTAATAGGGAATCCGGTATACAATGGAACTTTTGGCTTAAATACTTCGTATTTCTTTTGCAGTTTTGAAAAAACTGCATCTACATTACGTACAGTCGATAACGTTATAATTTGTTCTTCTGTTCTTTTTTCTTTCAAAGAGAATGTTACTAAACTAGATGCTTTTTCATCTCCAACAAATTCAAGTGAAAACAAACTAGTTGTATCAAACGCAGCGATTTTTTTCTTATCCAAATGATCTTTATCTACCCAATAATCTTGATAAAAAATTGCAGCAATGGAATCATTCCAAGTAAGTTTATATAAGTATGAGGTCGTCCATACAGAATACCCTTCTTTTGTCTTTTCATAAACTTTATTCGCACCTGCAATAACTAAATCTGCTCCCATTCCTGCTTTACTTGCATTAGCAATGGCTAAATCACGAATTGCGCGTGCAACCGGCTCGTTAGCTACAAATTTTAACTTTGTAAATACCACAAACGTATTATTGATTAGCTCTTCACCAGCATCACCCAATGATGCAACACCTCGTGTACTTCCTTTTGCAATATTTGCTTCCATCTCTGAGGCATTGTAGAATCCACGTTCACTAATTAAACTCATATCAAATGCCCCATTCGCTTGGCGATTAAACCATTTTGCAACTAATTTATTTGCAATTTTATTTTGTGTTACATATTTGTCTATGATGATTGGCATATCCGCAGCATTCGAATCCACTAAGCCATTTGTGGCATCTGAACCTGCACTCGCAAGTAATTTTCCTGTTGCCGATTTCCCAACCCCTGCCTTTTCTCTTTCTTCGTCTGTTACAGTAAATTGAGCAGGGTTAAATGCCGGTTTTTTTACACTGTGATTGTTGTACTTTTCAGGAAATGGCGCGTTTACATATGCATTAATTACTGTTTCCTTTTGAGGAAAATTGTCTGACTCAATCAATATCATGTCAAGTGAGCTGCGTCTGTACTTTACTGTTTTTGTTGAATCTGCGCTTCCTGCTTGCACCATGTTGGAAACAAGCATTGCGCTTACTAATGTTAATAGTAAGTTTTTTTTCATATATAGGGATTTAGATTAATTTGTTGTGCGTTTACCTACTTTGAAAGTAGTGGGTAGTTTTTTTGAAACTTTACAATATTAATTTAAAATGCTGAGAATTCAAATAAAAGAGGCGAGCAATTTTGTTTTCACAAAACAACTCGCCTCATTTTCAAAATTCAAGTTCCAATAATTATTAATTATAATAATTTATTCAATTGATTATTTATGCTAACTCGTTCATTGATTAAAGTTGGCAGCTCATTTATGCTCACACGGATTTGTTGCATACTATCGCGGTCGCGAATTGTAACTGTATTGTCTTCTAATGTTTGATGATCTACGGTAATGCATAATGGTGTTCCTATCGCATCCATTCTGCGATAACGCTTTCCAATCGCGTCTTTCTCTTCGTACAAACAGTTGTGATCTAACTTCAATCGATTTAAAATCTCACGCGCCTTCTCTGGTAATCCATCTTTCTTCATTAATGGCAACACCGCTACTTTATAAGGCGCTAAAAATGCAGGTATGTTCATCACTACGCGAGTGCTTCCATCTTCTAATACTTCCTCGTTCAACGCCATCGACATAACGGCTAAAAACATACGATCTAATCCGATAGAGGTCTCTACTACATAAGGAATGTAATTCTCATTATCTTCCGGATCGAAGTATTGCATTTTCTTTCCAGAAAACTCCATGTGATTTTTCAAGTCGAAATCGGTGCGCGAGTGAATCCCTTCTAATTCTTTAAATCCGAATGGAAATTCAAATTCGATATCACACGCTGCATTCGCATAATGCGCTAACTTCAAGTGGTCATGAAAACGATATTTCCCCTCTGGAAATCCAAGACTACGATGCCAATTCATGCGTTTAGATTTCCATTGCTCATACCACTCCATCTCTGTACCTGGCTTTACAAAAAATTGCATTTCCATTTGCTCAAATTCACGCATGCGGAAAATAAACTGACGAGCGACAATCTCATTACGAAACGCTTTTCCTGTTTGTGCAATACCAAAAGGTATTTTCATACGCCCTGTTTTTTGTACATTCAAGAAATTCACAAATATTCCCTGTGCCGTTTCTGGTCGTAGGTAAATGGTGTTAGAATCGTCGGTAACTGAACCTAGTTGAGTACTAAACATTAAATTAAACTGGCGAACATCGGTCCAGTTGCGTGTTCCGCTTATCGGACAAACTATTTCAAGATCGAGAATAATTTGTTTTACTTCTTCGAGGTTATTATCGTTCAACGCAGTTTTGAAACGCGAATTAATCTCATCAATTTTCTTTTGATTTTCTACGACACGCGGATTCGTAGAGCGAAACATCTCTTCATCAAAATTCTCAAAACGCGCTTTTGCTTTTTCCACTTCCTTTTGAATCTTCACTTCAATCTTCGCTACATATTCTTCAATCAACACATCGGCACGGTAACGCTTTTTTGAATCTTTATTATCTATCAGAGGATCATTAAACGCATCTACGTGACCTGAAGCTTTCCAGGTTGTTGGGTGCATAAAAATGGCAGCATCGATACCTACAATATTTTCGTGCAGTTGCACCATCGATTTCCACCAGTAATCACGAATATTCTTTTTTAGTTCAGCGCCCATCTGACCATAGTCGTAAACAGCGCTTAGTCCATCATAAATCTCCGACGACTGAAAAATAAATCCGTATTCCTTTGCATGGCTGATTACATTTTTAAACTGCTCTTCGCCACTTACTTTTTTAACTTGAAT
>JBJTMY010000183.1:0-11596 GCA_046073825.1 Bacteroidota bacterium | reverse complement strand
ACGGCAAAGCTGCCGGCACCACTCGATGCTGGAACAAAATTATTTCCGATAACACCCCAGCCGGTAAATGTTCCACCATTTGGCGAAACATAGTTGGTTAAATCCAACGGACTACCATTTTCGCATAGTGTGGTATCAATTGCAAAACTTACAATAGGTAAAAAGTTAATGGATAAATCTAATTCAACAATACTATCACAGCCATTAACGGTATTGAATGGGAAAATATAATTTCCCGCAGTAGAGTAATAATTACCATTAAAGAGAAGAGAATCTCCTTCGCAGATGCTTTGTATATACCACGAGTAGTAACCTAAAGTAAAAGTTAAGTAGGTAAGAACAGTACTATCACAGCCATTAACTGTAGTGTAGGAATCAGTAAATAGACCATCTGTAAATTGCCAAGCACCACTTACAAAGGCGCTATCGCCACCACATAAAGTAATGTTATTTTGAATAACATAAAAGGGAAGAAAAGATAATATAGTAGTTATGATACTATCACATCCACCAACTGTTGTATTGACGGAATTTATTGTTGTATCGTTGAAATAATAAACCCCATCTAAATAAATACTATCATTAGCGCAGGAGGTAATGGTGTTTACAGTAGAATAAGAGGGTAATGCATTTAAATAAATGGTCGTTGTGTCGCTAGTACCACATAAGTTACTTGCATAAACATTAAGATCAGCATTGGTAGTACTTCCATTGCAAGAAATAACTCCTAAGGTATCTATAGCAGTAATAGAAACATCGGCTGATGAACTATACCAATTATATGCTGATGCATTGCTTATAGAGGAAACGGCATAGTCAATTAGATTGTCGGCGCAAGGACTTAAATTATAATTTGAGAAAATAGGTGCTGTAGGTTTATTTTCTACATTAATAATTACAGTATCAGAATATATTGGCGTTCCGCATACTCCTGAAATTCTACAGATATAACGAGAGTTGTTTAATGAATCGGGAATGTTATAAATATTTAAAGTGTTGGTGCCTGGTGCACTAAAAATTCCATTACTTACAATATTGGTAAAAACTCCATTGTTTTCTTTTTGCCATTGGTAGCTAAGTGTTGTGCCAGAAGCATGAATAATTAAATTCGAATTACTGCCTGAACATATTGTTTTTGATAAAGGCTGACTTGTAATTGTAGGAAACAAGTTTACTTTCAAAAAAACTGCAGTGGAGGTATCAGCTGAATTGCAAGGTCCAGAAACAATACATCGATAGTAAAACATATTCATATTCGCAGGGCAAGCAGCAATGTTTATTGTTTTTGTAGTTGCTCCTGAATAATTAAAGTTGTTAATGACATTGACAAATCCAAAACCTGAATCAACCTGCCATTGGTAAGTAAATACTCCATTGCCACCTGGCGACTGAACATTAAAACTACAATTATCATTTTCACATACGGCACGGGAAGGGGTAAACGAAGTAATGTTAGGTACTTTTAATACCGTTAATGTGGCGCTATTTGAGAGGGCATTTGGGGCAACTACACCGTAAGCAACACATCGAAATTGTAGTCCCGAATAAGCCAATAACAAATTCGAAATAGCCAACGTACTTGTATTGCTACCTACCACCGTTCCCGTATCGGATAAGTCACTCCAAGTACTATTAATGAATACTTGCCAACGTAACGAGTCATAATCGTTAGCGGCTACATTAAATGTTGCAGTGTTGTATTCGCAAGAAGTACTACTAGAGGGGCCATTGGTAAATGACGGCGGATTAGTTGTTTGTGCTTGACTATTCAAACAATTGTTCAGCAATAAAGCAATGATGACGGTAACTAACTTATTCATTTTGGAATTTCAAGTTTGGAAGTGCGAATTTAAAAATACATTTTAGAATAAAGTGTTTTCCTGTTTAGAATGTTCCACATTCAAAGAACAATAAGTTGCACTCGAATAAAATAAATTTTAAATTTGTGTCAATGTCTAGGCGTTTAATTTTTTTAATTTTTAGCACTCAACTTTTGAGTTTTTCTTTATTTGCTTCGCCTCCACAATCATTATTAGTTCCAGTAATTTTTACTGTTGAAAATGGAAACTATGATTTATCCTACGTTGTTGTGAAAAAAAATGGAGTTGCCTTGTTCACTAAAGCAGGAGAGAAGAATTTGAAGTTGAAGTTGGAATATGGAAACGAGTATTTATTGTCGTTTGGGAAGGAGGGATATATCACCAAACAAATTTTATTAAATACGAGTGTGCCAGCGGGAATTGATACTGCTGCCCTAGAGCCTTATAAAATAGGAGTTCGCATTTTTAAGCAATACGAAGGTGTCAACATTGTAATTTATAATCAGCCTGTAGGGTTCATTCACTTTATTCCAGAGGAAGAAGGATTTGGATATGATACTGATTATACAAAATCAATTTTGTCGGAGTTAGAATCAACAGAAAAGGTGTTGATTCAGAAATCAAAAGAAGAGAAAGAATTAACAGAGCAAAAAGGTGATACGAAGCAGAAGGACCAGTTATCAGAAAATAATAAGCAAGCTTTAACATTGCAAACGCAAAAGGATGCAAAGGTTTCTGAAAGTTTAAAATCATCCATGGATTCAGCAGTAAGAGATTCATCATTTCAAGATCAATCAAACAAGAAAAAAAGAATTGAAGGAAAGGCTGGACAAGATCAACCGCAAATAAATTTAGGTGTTGAAAATGGAGAAGATCAAAAGGGGAACATCAGTATCAGCATTGGTGAAGATAAAATTCAGCAGCATTTATATGTAGCATCAGGAGAAGATCCTATTTTTGAAAAAAAATCGGTCCTTCCAGAAGTAGAAACCATCACGCATGAAATAGTTGAGAAGAATAGAAAAATTACCGAGGTAGAAGTTTTTTACGAAGAAAAAAAATCGATTATTCGAAAAGTAGTTTATAACTGGGGAGGCGTTTATTTTTATAATGTAGATAATAAAACGATTAGTGAAGATCAATTTTATTCAATTATAAAAAATAGTAAACGCGTACAGAGTAAATAATCGAATGGCAACAAAAGCTATTAAAGATTACTTAGCCAAACGATTTGTAACTTCATTCGATAAATTTCTTGAAACGGGAACTTTGATATTACAGCCCTTTAAATTTAACAGATAGCCACGTGCGTTAGCTGATAAAGAAATTACATAATCGAGGTTTACTACCCATCTTTTTTGGCAGCGATAAAAAGCGGTGTACTTCCGAAGTTCTTCCCGTGCTTCTTTCATTGACATTTTTAATTTTAATTCGTTCATTAATCCGTTGTGGAAATAATAAACGGCTAAGTATTTTTTTGATTCTGTCAAAAAGATAATATCGAACACTCTAATTTTCTTTACACCATCAAACGTTTTAAATTCTACCAACTCCTCTTGTTGATTCGTTAGTCGCTTTTTAAAATGCATATTAGATGAAATATTTTCCGCCTCTTTATTTAATGTTTTAGAAAGTAGTTTTTCATTGAAAAAAACATAGGTAAAAACAAAGGGTGCAGTAGCAAAAATACTGATGATTGGAAATAATAAAATGTTGTATAAGTTATATTCTCCAACATAAAAGAAGGAATATAATGCAACAGCAGTTGCAATCAATAAAACATTCCATAATATAAACAACACTTCTTTTTTAATGGTCCATTCCATTTCGTTGCGCATTGGAACAAAAAATTCTGGAAGGGCCAATGCATTAAATAAAATGACGCAGGAAGTAATTACGCCTCCTTTTATCGAAAAGGATAAAACATCGTTCATGTTTATCGATTCAAGGTTAAGTGGTCGGATAAAAAAAATGAGAAACGTAACAAATAATCCCCACGATAAACCGATGCCGGTTTTTATTAATTTGTTTTGTAATAAGGGATATGGGGTATTCGAAATTTTATTAAACACGGTAAAAATTTAATTTATTGCAGGTAATTTTTTTGGAAAAACAGTGAGTACGCCGATATATTTTTACTTCGCGCAAGTTGAGCAAGATTATCTTGTGAAACAACAAAGTAAAATACTTTCGATGGGTCACTTTCTCCGAGTACGTCTGGCGATTTTAAAATATCAGTGTAATAATCCATGGCCACTTTCGCAGTATTAAATTCGGTAACCATGATGTACTGATAAGTTAAATCAATGTTTCCATTTTTTACTTCTAGCTTATCATTTGGATATTTTACATTATTAAATCCTTTAATACGATTGATAACATCCGGCGTGTTCAACGCATTGTTTTTGTAAAGTACTAAGTAGTATTGTTTGATATCAGGAACAAATACAAATTTCGTTGTCGAATCAATTAAGTTTTGTAATGTACTGGTTGTTGAACTAGTGTCCTTTGGAAGTTCTTTGATGTTTTTACCATGCATAAAATCAAGAATTTCTTTTGCCCGTGTAGCTACAGAATCTTTTGGATAGGTTCTAATTACATCTTCTAAGGCCAATTCAAATTCATTAGCTGTTTTAGTTTTTCCAACAGCCATTGCTTTTAACAAGGAGAATTTAGGAGCTAACTTGCTATTCGGAAATAACGCATCAGACTCTTCTTTACGTTCAATAACATCTGCGAATTGTTTGTTTAGATAAGCTCGGTATGTATTTTCATAATATACTTCTAATACAGCTGTTTTTTTCTTTAACTCTTTGTAGTAATTCGGATTAGTAATCAGTTTAGCATATTCTGATTCAGGATAATTCGTTAACAAATAATTTTTGTAGGTTGCCGCTTTTACAGAATCTCCTAACGCCATGAGCGTTCTATACAAATTGTAATAACTAGGTTGCTTGTATTTGCTATCTGGAAAGCGTCTGTTTAGTTCTTCAAAGCTCTTAACGCTCTCTGGGAAATTCGATAATTGTTCCCGATAAATAACTCCGCAATTATAAAAAGCTTCCGCAATTTTAATATTCGATTCTTGAATAGCTTGTGGAGTTCCAGGAATCATAGCGAGGTATGCATTTTTTCTTGCAGTGGCATCTAACTTACTAATGGAATCATTTAACGCTGACTGATTATTTGCTGTACTATCAGTGCTATTAGTATCATCTCCATCTCCATTATCAACCACCACTTCTTTTTCACTTCTTCTCCAATTATCTTCTAATTTACGTGTTCCCCATTTTTTCAAAAACTCATTATAACCAAATGAAATAGAAGATTGATTATAAAAATACCATGACCCCTGAGCAGTAGCTCCAGGCCCGTTAGCATCTTTTGTCTGGCTCTTTAAATTTTTTTCTTCCAGCACTTTTTGCTCTTCTATCTTCTTTTTCTCTTCCGCTTCCTTTTTCAATCGTTCCTTCTCCGCATCTTCAAAAGCAATAATACTTTTAATTTTTTCTTCACGTTCAGATGGTGATAAAGAAGACAATAATTGCAAACTATCTTCCTGTTGAATCACTTTTAAATTTTTTACTAAGCGCTCTAAACTATTTTTCTTAGATTGAATATCGATGAAGTCTGGATGATCGTTAGATAGGTTACTTAAGCAGCTATCATAATAAGCAGCTGCTGGAATGTACTGCGGACGTTTATAAAAAATATTTCCTAAAGCAAGATAACTTTGTGCAAGTTGAGAGGTGTTACTGGTTGATGCTCGTATTGATTGATTCAACAATGAAATGGCAAGGTCCTCTTGTTTTTCTTGTTGAGCAATTCCTGCGAGGGCGTAATAAATCTGATCTTTATACTCATCATTCTTTTCATCCTTCAACATCTTATTCAACTCTTTTTTTACCAGCTCTCCTGAACCACTACTCACATCATAACAACGGGCTCTGTTGATGCGCGCATTAAATGACATTTCATAAACAGGATTCATTTTAATTACTTTCTGATAATTTGAAAAAGCTTCCTGCAAGCTATCTTGTTTTTGAAGAAGTTGCGCTAGAATGAATGTATAACGGGCACGATCATCTTTTTTAATTGCAGTGGCTGATGCTTTTTTTAGTGCCTCAATGGCTCTTGGAACATCCTCTTTCATTAAATGATATTGTGCTACCACCGCATTGTAATCGCCTTTGAGTTTTACCGGAAACTTTTTATCATTTTTTAAATAGTCAAGTAGATATTCTGCATCTACTGTTTTACCAAGCTCTAAATACGATTTGCAAAGCCATAGTAATGCTTCTGGTCTTGCTTCACTTTCTTTATATTCTGATGAAATATATTGAAAGGTTTCTATAGAAGACCAATAATCATGTTTGTAGAATTGTGCTTTTCCAATTATTAAATAACAGTCGTCTATCCATTTATTACGCTCTTCGGTTTTGTTATCTTTTTTACCTTTCAAAACCATGGAGTTTCTCGAGATAGCAATCGAAACTTTTTTCATGGCTTCATCCATATCTGGAAAAACAGACTTTGCTTTATTCAAATCTCCATACTTGAAAATAGACAACGTGCGGTCGTACTTGTCTTCGTGTGCAGTAGCTAAACTCTGTGAACCCATTTTTACACGTTCACGGGCATTGAAGAAAAAATTATAGTGCGTAATCATCCCGTGGTAGTTCCGACTTACCACATTGTTTTTTCTAACACTGCAAGAGGACCAAATAATAGCAACAAAGAAAATTGCTAAAAGCCCTTTGAAAATTTTTATAACCCTTGAATTTATTCGCACAATACTTACTTGGTTTATCGATCTGTAGAGTAAATAATAATCTTACAAATATCGTAAATTTAGTGGATAATTTGAATAACGTCGCCTCGTAAAGAATATTATATTTGTACCGATGCCAATCTCCAAAGCAAAACGAAAAAAAATCGGAAGAATTCTTAAGAGTAAGTTTCGTTTCGTAGTGATGAACGACCAAACGCTTGAAGAGAAGTTTTCTTTGCGACTTACACCTATGAATATCATCGTGGTAGGTGGATCGTCTGCTTTATTGCTAATTATTTTAACGCTTTATCTGATTGCGTTTACGCCCATTCGTGAGTACATCCCTGGTTATGCCGATGTGAATATGCGAAGGAACTTGATAAAAATGACGCTGAAGACGGATTCGCTCATGCAAAAGGTGAATGCCGATGAGAAATATTTAGCTAATTTACTTACCATCATCGATGGAAGAGCAGATACCACAATGCCTGTGAAACAAACTAGCGCCCGTCAGTTGTATGATTCAATTCAGCAATTGAGTAAGTCGGCCGCCGATTCACAATTGCGTTGGCAAATTGAAAATCAGGAACAATTTACCTTGGTAAACACAAAGGATAAGGCCTTTTCAACAGGAATTGGGAGTTATTCTTTTTTTACCCCATTAAAAGGGAGCATAACGGCTAAGTTTAGCACTGCTCAAAAGCACTATGGTATTGACATAGTAGCTGCCGCTAATGAAGGCATCAAATCGGCCTTAGATGGTACAGTGATTATGGCAAATTTTACTTCCGAAACCGGATATGTTATTGGCGTTCAGCATTCCAATAATCTCCTCACTTTTTACAAGCATAATTCAGCTTTATTGAAATCGGTGGGCGATTATGTAAATGCAGGAGAAGTAATCGCGATAATTGGTAATTCAGGGGAATTTAGCAGTGGACCGCATTTGCATTTTGAGCTTTGGTATAATGGCACACCCGTCAATCCAACCGATTACATTAACTTCTAAAACTAATGAAAGTCTTTTCGATTTTTACAGGAGGGTTAATGATTATTTTAGCTCTTATTTCCTGCGAGAACACAACTTCCATACATCAAACAAATTCGCCATCACAACCTGTTGAAAACGACATTGAAAAAAAATCACAAAATATAATTGTCGATTCATTAAATAGCCCTACTTTTACTCCTGCGAATACTACGGGTAATTTTCTAAAAGGCAAGGGTTCTGAAAAGAAAATATCTACAGAAAAGCCAAATCGTAAACGTGTATTACAAGATTCTACCCACTCTTTTTACTCACCTAACGAATTTGTGGATGAAACAACGGACCCTGCCTTTATTTATTCTCCTCCTGATCAGTGTGAAACTATTTTACCAGATACCACTCCATAAGCAGTCTTTTCTTGTTAAATTCGCTGCAAATTAGTTAAGTTTTGAAAAAACGCATTGCCATTTTAGGTTCTACAGGATCCATCGGTACTCAAGCACTCGAGGTGGTTGAACAAAATCCTGATTTATTTGAAGTTGATTGCATTACTGGAAATTCGAATGCTGAACTATTGATTCAACAAGCAAAGAAGTTTAAACCTAATAGCGTTGCCATTGCAGATAATGCTAAATACCAAATGGTAAAAGATGCGCTTGCCGATGAGCCAATCAAAGTTTTTGGTGGCTATCATTCTATAGTGCAGTTAATGTCACTCGATACATTCGATTTAGTTTTAACAGCTATGGTGGGTTTTTCAGGATTAGAACCAACGTTGGCGGCTATCCGAAATAAAAAAACGATTGCATTGGCCAATAAAGAAACACTGGTGGTAGCTGGCGATATTGTTACCAAACTAGCACTTGAAAATAATGTTTCTATTTATCCAGTCGATTCGGAACACTCCGCCATCTTTCAATGTTTGTATGGAGAGTTTACTAATCCAATTGAAAAAATAATTCTTACTGCGAGTGGTGGTCCTTTCAGAGGGAAAAAACGCGAGGAACTGAGCATGGTCACACGTGATCAGGCACTGAAGCATCCAAACTGGACGATGGGAGCCAAGATTACCATCGATTCAGCAACGTTAATGAATAAAGGGCTTGAAATGATTGAGGCGAAGTGGCTATTTAATTTAAGTCCTGAACAAATTGAAGTGGTTGTTCATCCTCAATCAATTATACATAGCATTGTTCAATTTGAAGATGGTTCCATGAAAGCACAAATGGGATTGCCCGATATGAAATTGCCAATTCAGGTTGCTATGGCTTATCCCCATAGAATAAAAAATAGTTTCCCACGTTTTGACTTTGCAAATTATGCGCAGCTTACATTTGAACAACCTGATTTAACAACCTTTCAATGTTTGCAATTAGCAAAATATGCTATGCAAAAAGGAGGTAATCTACCTTGTATTATGAATGCGGCGAATGAAGAGGCTGTGGCTTCCTTTCTAAATAGAGAAATCGGGTTTTTAACAATTGCCGAGTTAATTGAAAAAGTAATGAGTCAAGCAGCTTATATCCAACAGCCAACCATCGAAGATTATCAAAACTCAGATGCAGAAGCACGAAGACTATTCAAAGAAAATCTTGCGCACAAAAAGTTTGTAATTTCGCCAAACAATTAGTTTTAAATTTTAACACTCCAACAATGAATACATTAATAATGGCCGGGCAACTTATTACCGGTTTAGCAATATTGGTCACCCTACATGAACTTGGACATTTTTTGGCAGCTCGTGCCTTCGGAATTAAAGTAGAGAAATTCTACTTGTTTTTTGATGCTTGGGGATTTAAATTATTTAGCTTTAAAAGAGGAGAAACGGAATACGGAATTGGTTGGTTACCATTAGGTGGTTATGTGAAAATTGCAGGGATGATTGATGAAAGCATGGATACTGAGCAAATGGCCAAAGCTCCAGAACCCTGGGAGTTCAGAGCTAAACCAGCATGGCAACGACTCATTGTGATGGTAGCAGGAGTAACCATGAATGTATTATTAGGAATTATCATTTTCTCATTTTCTTTATTAGAATTTAAACAAGAGTATCTATCGGTTAATGAAGTAAATAAAGGAGATGGAATATATGCGTATAGCCTTGGCCGTGAGTTAGGTTTTCAGAATGGTGATAAAATCATAGCCATCAACGGAGAAAAATTTGATCGCTTTGATGATGTGTTGTCATCACGAATTATGTTTGGTGCAACAATTACTATTCAGCGTAGCAGTCAGACAATGGAAATAGAAGTGCCTTCTAATTTTTACCGCACAGTAAGTAAAGTAGGTCGCATGAATTTCATTGGATATGGTTATCAAAAATTTGCCATTAGCACCATAGCAGAAAAGAGTCCGGCAGCTAAAGCTGGATTTAAAGCTGGAGACGAAATCATTTCTGTAAAAGGAGAAAAAATTTTAGATACAGATGATTTGAAAGCAAAGGTTGCGGCGCATTGTAATACTACTATTGTTATGGAGATTTTACGTGATAAAAAGCCAATGACCTTATCGTGTATTGTTAGACCGGATAGTTCCATCGGAATCGGTTATTTCCCTCAACCAATTGAGAATGGGAATTATAAAATGACCCCTTACACATTTGCAAGTGCCTTCAAGTTTGGTACTTCGGATGCCATGGAAGCATTGGTTTCTAACGTGAAGGGACTACGTAAAATATTTACAGGACAAGAAAAGGCAAGTGATTCCGTGCAAGGCCCAATCGGTATTGCTCAGATTTATGGCTCTACTTGGGAATGGCCGAAGTTCTGGGCAATAACAGGTTTATTGTCGATGGTACTAGCTTTTATGAACATCTTGCCAATTCCGGCATTGGATGGTGGGCACGTGGTATTTTTAACAATAGAAAGTATTACCAGAAAGAAATTCAGTGATAAGTTTATGGAAAGAGCCCAAATCGTAGGGATGATTATCTTATTATCATTAATGGTGTTTTCTGTAGCAAACGATATCTGGAAACATATTTTGAATTAAATCAAACGGGTGCAAGGATGAGAAAAGGATTATTACTGCTTGCTTTGATGGCGACTTCATTATTTATCAACGCGCAGGATTCCGCTTCTACAAAAATTCTTCTAATCCCCTTTAATCCAGATATGTATTTGAGTGATATCGAACAGGATATTATTCAAAATACAACCATGTCGCCCGACGAATATCGATCTTATTTTCGTCATGCACTCGATTTAAAAATTCAAGGAGCATTAAAATCGTATAGGCCAACCGTTAGTATGCTTTCAGATAAGGAAGGCGCTGACAGTAAAGAACTAAAAGAGTTTTATGCGCAGGCGGCATACAGTTACATCGAAGCAGTAGGTAATGGAGTTGGGAAAGTAATTGATAAGAAAAAAGGGTTTTTTGAAAAGAAATCTGCAGAAGAAAAAGCTCCCTTATACATTACTACTCGTGGCGATGAGAAGTTTATGAATGCTGCTGTTACTGATAAAAAATATTTTCAAGAAATACTCAGTAACAATCAATGCAATTATGGAGTATCTATTAATCAATTGGAGATCAAAACGAATTTTAGCTCTTGTATAGATTTATCAAAGCAGATTTATCGACGAGAACTCATTATTCACTATTCTATACTTGATGCGAATGCAAAAATGATTGGCGGTAATTTTTTAGTGGTGTATTTTCCATCGAACGTGAATAAACCACAAGAATTAGTAGAAAAAACTTTTAAATCGGTTGCCGACGCGCTTTTAACACAGGTAAAAGAGACGTTGAAAAATTAAAATAGCGCTAAAAAGCCTCTTTTTGGAGAGTTAATTAACAATTAAACCTACTTATTCACAATTACTTGTTGGTTTTTAAGATAAAATTCTTGGGCATTTAAAAAATTAACGTATAAATTTGGCTCACCTTAAAACATAAAAAACAAATGAAAAAAGGATTACTTATCGTTGCAATGATGATCGGTGTTACCGCATCTGCACAAGACATGAACTCAAAAAAAGGAACACCAATCCTTCCTGAATCTGGCGATTGGAGCAT
>JBJTMY010000182.1:0-9137 GCA_046073825.1 Bacteroidota bacterium | reverse complement strand
AGTATTATACGCTCTTCAGGAAAAAACAGAAGCACTAAAAAATATACAGCTTGCTCAAAAGCTAAAATGTACGCGTAAAGAAATGAATGACTTTTTATCCATCTTATACTTTGAAAATAATCAGTATGATTCTGCTATCGTTTATTTTTCAAAAGTAATTGCGAGCGATTCAATCGTTACACCAGCAAACTATCGTAATCGAGCAGTTAGTTATTATTCGATCAATAAATTTCAGGAAGCCATTAACGACTATAACAAAATACTATCGGTCGATTCAGTTTCAATGATGAATATTTATGGTGAACGCGGAATATGTTTCGGGAAGTTAGGTGAGAACCAAAAAGCTTGTGATGATATTAGCAAGGCGGTAGCTGCAGGATTTGAAGATTTCAGAGAAGATTTAACTACTTACTGTAAATCGAAATAAACGAACTATCGGATTATTTTTAAATTTGCAGTGTCCAAACAATTTTACTGCAATGAAAAAATATCTTCTGCTCGTCGTAATGAGCTTGTTTTTATTTTCAAACTCTTACTGCACTTCATTAAATGATAATTGGAAAACTGGTTTTAATGCACCAGGAGTAGAAGGTGTTATTTGGTCGATGGCCACCGATTCTCCTTATGTGTATGTGCTTGGAACATTTACAAAAATTACGGGGAGTTATAAATCGCCACGCATAGCCCGTTTTGATGGAACCAGCTGGTCAGCTTTTCCTGATACTGTGAATATGCCTACGAATGGTAATGTATTAAAAGTTCATAACGGCGTCGTGTATGTATTATCTGATGGTAAAGTTTATCAATGGAATAATACCTGGAGTATAATTGGTAATGTAACTGGTTATTCTATATTCGATTTTGATTTTGATGCTGCTGGTAATTTGTATGTAGTTGGAAACTTTCCTACAATTAGTGGTGTAACTGTAAATGGTATAGCAAAATACAATGGAACTACATGGTCAGCATTAGGAACCGGCGTAAACAATGTGGCAAGCGAATATCCGGTAGCCGTGAAAGTAGTTGGAAGTTCTTTGTATGTGGGTGGAAACATGACATTAGTTGGCGGGTACTTCGCGAATGGGTTTGCTAAATGGAACGGCTCGGCTTGGTCAATACCTAATACTGCAGGATATACAATTGGGGGCAGTATGAGCATGACAGCAATTAACAACGATTTATACATTGCAACTAATTCGAGTTACCAAAGTGGAGCTTGGCAATATGGAGTTTTTAAATATAACGGTAGTGCCTTTACGCGTTTGGGAAATTATTTTGATGCGCCAATCAATGATATTACTAACTACAACAACAATATTTACATTGGTGGTAATTTTAATACTTGCGGTAGCACTGCCATAAACAAAGTAGGTAAATGGAATGGCACATCTTGGTCAAATGAAGGAGCAGGATTAAATTTAGAAGTATGGGCGGTTGAAGTAAATAACTTTTGTGAATTAGCAGGAGGATATGCAAGCGGAAATCCTGGACCGTACGATTATCATAGCATAGCTATTAAAAAGAATAATAACTGGATTCCGATTGGCAATGGCATGAATGGTACGGTCAATTCGCTATTGATTCATAACAATGAACTTTATGCCGGTGGTTCATTTACGCAAGCCGGAGGAACGATTGTGAATAAAGTAGTAAAATGGAATGGATCTCAATGGGATACACTACAAGGAGGGTTGACCATCACTAACATCAACGATTTAATTTTTTATCAGGACACCTTATATGCTGGTGGTGATTTCAGCGATCCCGCAACGCTTGCAGGGGTATATGTGATGAAATGGAATGGATCACAATGGGTGGAAGTTCCTAACGGTGTGAATTACCGCGTTTACTCTTTAGAGGTGTATAATAACGAATTATATGTGGGTGGTGATTTCTCCGCTATCGGTTCTGGACCTGCTAACGATATTGTAAAATATAATGGTAGTAATTGGATTCCTATTGGTGGATTAACAAATGGTTTAGTGCGCGATATTAAATTTGATTCGAATGGAAATTTATACGCTGGTGGAGTATTTACAACAATAGGCGGAGTAGCCGCAAAACACATTGCAAAGTATAATGGTTCTGTTTGGTCTGCCGTTGGATCAGGAGTAGATAACACTGTTACTAGCATTGCTATATCGCCTAACAATGAAATTTATATTGGTGGTCTTTTTACCCTTGGATATAATGTAGGTGTAATGAACCATATCGCTAAATTTAACGGAACGAACTGGCAAGCGGTAGGCAGTGGGTTAGGAGATTTTTCTTCGGCTGTATATGATATGGAATTTCATTGTAACGATTTATATGCATGTGGATTATTCAAAACAGCAGGTACTGATACAGTAAACAATGTAGCAATGTGGAATGGAAGTACCTGGAAGGGATTGGGTAGTGGACTTACGCATGATACGATTGCTATTCCCTATGCATTATCAATGGCAATTTTAAATAATACCATGTGGATAGGAGGCAACTTTGCATGGGCCGGTGGTAAGCGAGCAGATAAAATTTCAGGTTATGCTATCGATGGAATTCCAACAGTAGAAATTACTTCTGTTGTAAGTTCAGGGTGTTCAGGCGACACATTATTCTTTCAAGCTACGGGTTATAATTTAGGAGCAAACCCAACTTATCAATGGTTGGCAAACAATATTCCGATTGGCACTAATAGCGCTTCACTTCAAACCAACTCACTTACTAACGGTACCGCAATTACGTTAATGGTTATTACTAATCCTTCTTGCGGAAATGGTGATACAATTTATAGTCAGCCAGTGATTTTACAACTTACTCCTTTACAAATTCCATTACTAAATCAATCGAATAATAACTACACCATTATTAACCCGGATGCATTAGCAACATACACCTGGCAAATTGATAATTCAGGTACATGGGGGAATATAATTCCGACGGTAACGGGCAACAGTTATAATGCAATTAATGCGGGCTTATATCGTGTACGTGGCGATAAAGGCTCTTGCACTCGCTATTCACAAAGTGTAGTTTCAACAAGCATTAATGAAATTACGTCTGATAAATATTTCCAAATACAACCTAATCCTGCTCATGAACAAATAACTATTCAGAGTAAAAATCAGATTAAACAATTAGAATTAATTGATATTACAGGAAAAATATTGTACATGGCATCGTCTCTATCCGAAGGAAATAACAGTATTAACTTAAGCGGATATGATGCTGGTGTTTATCAGATAAAAGTTACATATCAAAATAACAACAGCTATTCCCAACGATTTATTAAAGAATAAACTACGATTTATTTTTTCTACTTTGAATCCAGGCATCAACACTATAAGCACCAGAGCCAATCATTGCAATTGCAATAAAAGCAATGAGGTATAATAGCGAATGTTCTCTTTCCTCTAACGGCTCACCTGCATGCGCTACAAATACTGCAACAAACATGGTGATGATAGCAGGAATTGACGCCCGTCGAGTTTTAAATCCTACAATTAAAAAGAGTGGTGCTACTAACTCACCAATCACTGCTAAAGCAAGTGAGATTGCTGTCCCAAGTCCTAAAAAATCCATGAATTTTATTTCACCACCTGCCATTAACATTTCCAATTTATGTGATCCATGCAAAAGCATTAAAGCTGGAATTCCTACTCTAAAAAGAGTATAACCATATTTTGAAAGTTTATTTTTTTCCATAGTTCAATAATAACAGATTATCGTTTTACTTGTTTCCATTTCTCTTCGATAAATTCTCCGAAGCTCATAGTGTTAATGTCAACTTCAATATTATTTTTTGAATCCTGATTTTCGAACAAGCTATACTTCTGTTTTGCGAGCTTTGGAATCTTCGCATCATAAGCAGGATAATAAAACAGCACTGCCGACATGCGTTCTTTACCCGAAGAAACAACACGATGCAAAGGAGAAATATATTCGCCATTCGTTAACATCGAAAAATAATCGCCACAATTCACCGTGAGCGCACCCTCCATTGGAGGAACCTCTATCCATTCATTATTGTGAAATAATTCGAGTCCTGTAACTTGATGCTCCTGCAAAATCAAGGTAAGAAAACCCCAGTCGGTATGCGCACTTGATCCTATACGATTTTGTTGATCAGGAAATTTTTCGTTGGCTTTATGATACGGGAAATAATGAAAGAGTCGCATCATCGAAATAGTATCACCGCCTTTACAATAATCGCCGAGAAAATTTTCATTATTGGTATAGCTCAACGAGAATGCCTTTGTCAGCGATTCAGCAACATTAATCATTTGTGAGTACAAAAGTTCCATTTGATGTTGCCAGTCGTCAGGAATATTTTTACTCAATGGCCAGCGATTAATTGCTTGCAAAGAATTTTCCAATGGTTGATTATTCTTCCATTGATATCCATACGAAAAAGCTTCTTTCACTTCGAGTGCGTCGGAACCGCTTTCTTCGCCCATTCCTATATAGCCTCGTGCAATACCTTTATCAGAAATTTTTATGTTACTTTTTTCTTCGGATGATAAATCGAAAAAGGACTTCATGTATTGAAGCATTTTGAATTCATCAATTCCATGATTCACCAGATAAAATACGCCGTATGTTTTACAAGCTTCATGAATTTGCGCCACTACTTTTTCTTTATCCGCTGGATGATTACTGTGAAAAAGATTTAAATCGATAATAGGAATTGTATAGGTTGACATAGATTCAAAACTAGAAATTTAATTTGAAAATTTGGTGATTTGAAGATTCGTTGATTTGGCGATTTGAAGATTTGAAGATTAAATTTTATTTACAAGTAATATAATAATGCCTCGTGGTTTTATTTGGAGCCTAGCGCTTCGCATAAAAACTGTAAAAAATCCACCAATACCAAGGGGGGACGGCAGCCCCACCCCGCGACAAAATTACTCGGTGGAAAATGATTATTCGGTTATTAAGCATTTACAAACGATTAAGTTGATTTGAAGATTTGGTGATTTGAAGATTAAATTTTATTTACAAGTAAAATAATAAGGTCTCGAAGTTTTATTTGGGGCCTAGCGCTTCGCATAAAAACTGTAAAAAATCCACCAATACCATGGGGGGACGCCAGCCCCACCCCGCGACAAAATTACTCGGTGGAAAATAATTATTCGGTTTTTAAACATTTACAAACGTTTAAGTTGATTTGAAGATTCGTTAATGACTTGTAATAAAGTGTATCCAAAGAAGCCTAATTTATTGTTTGAAGATTTGGTGACGTGAAAAATTGTAATTATGCTATTTTGTCGAAGATAATCTCAAAGCCTCGCGACTCGAAGAGCTTCTCGTTGCCATAATTTTTAAATTTTATTTCCCTTCAAACGCTGAAAACCGATTGTACATCCACCTCAATTTGTTAACTTTGACTCCCGGATTAAGGTCTGAATAGTTCGGGCTTCCCATTAAAAAATTTATTGTTATGAGTCTTTTAGTCATTGGAACCGTAGCGTTCGATGCCATTGAAACCCCATTTGGGAAAACAGATAAAATAATTGGAGGTGCGGCAACCTACATTTCCGTATCTGCTAGCTATTTCAGAAATAAAATCAACCTTGTATCGGTGGTTGGAGAAGATTTTCCTCAAGCAACGATTGATATGTTGAAAGGTAAGGGAATCAATACCGAAGGACTTCAAATTAAGCAAGGAGAAAAAACATTTTTCTGGTCAGGGAAATATCATGCAGATATGAATACGCGTGATACGATGGATACGCAACTGAACGTACTAAGTAATTTCGATCCTGTTATTCCTGAATCTTACCAGGATTGTGAATATTTGATGTTAGGAAATTTAATGCCTGCTCTACAACAGAAAGTTATTAAAGGATTAAAGAACCGTCCGAAGTTAATTGTGATGGATACCATGAATTTCTGGATGGAAGTGGCTTTACCTGATTTGTTAGAAACAATGAAGCTAGTAGATGTGCTTACCATCAACGATGAAGAAGCTCGATTATTAACTGGTGAATATTCATTAATAAAAGCCGCTCGCAAAATTTTAACGATGGGTCCTAAATACTTAATCATTAAAAAGGGAGAGCACGGCGCATTGTTATTCCATGAGAAAGAAGTATTCTTCGCACCGGCATTACCGTTAGAAGAAGTTTTTGATCCAACAGGCGCTGGAGATACTTTCGCAGGAGGCTTCATCGGTTACATTGCTTCAACCAATGATATTTCATTCGATAATATGAAACGTGCCGTTATTCACGGATCAGCAATGGCTTCGTTCTGTGTAGAGAAATTCGGATTAGAAAGAATAGAAGGTTTGTCAGAAGGAGAAATAGACGAGCGTATACAAGAGTTCATTAATCTTGTACAGTTTGAAATTACTTTAGTGTAATAAATTCAAAAGGCCTGGAAATGTAAAAAGGGAATAAAATAATTTATTCCCTTTTTTATGATTTCCTTATTTAGATTTTTTACTTCGCCGTGTATAATTCATTCACCATTTCCCAATTAATGGTATTAAACCAAGCTGTAATATAATCAACTCGTTTATTCTGATATTTTAAATAATAAGCATGCTCCCAAACATCCAACGCTAAAATTGGTTTGCCTTTAAAGTCTGAAATATCCATTAAGGGATTATCCTGATTCGGTGTTGATCCAATATCCAACTTACCATCACGCACTACTAACCATGCCCAACCAGAACCAAATCGTGATTTAGCGGCCTCTGAAAATTTTGTTTTCATCGCATCGAAACTACCGAATGAATTATTAATTGCTTCAAAAACTGGCCCTTTAGGTAATCCATCTCCGTTAGCCTTCATTAACTTCCAGAATAAAGAATGATTATAGTGTCCTCCACCATTATTTCTAACAGCCATTGGATATTTCGAAATGTTACTTAAGAGTTCTTCAATTGATCCGGCCTTAATCTTATTATCAGCGCAAGCCTTATTTAAATTATCTACATAGGCTTTATGATGACGGGAATAATGTATTTCCATGGTCATCGTATCAATATGCGGTTCTAATGCTTTGAAATCGTAAGGAAGTGCTGGCAATTTAAACTGCGTTTCGTTCTCGATTTTTTCAGCTAGTGACGCTACTGGCGATAATTGTGATGCTGCTACTAGTCCCGCAGTAGCTAATCCTGATTTTTTTAAAAAATTACGACGATCCATATTGTATTATTATGCTAATTGAATTAATACTTGATTTTTTTCTACTGCCTGACCTGTTTTCACTAATACCTTTTTCACGGTTGCATCAGCCACTGCCTTTAGTGCATTTTCCATTTTCATCGCTTCCAAAATAAGAAGAATGTCGCCTTTTTTGATCGTATCACCTTCCGAAACAGGTATATTAACTACTAAGCCTGGCATCGGAGCTTTTAAATCACCTACCTTCTGCGAAGAGGAAGCATCCATCCCTAGCTTTTTAAGCAACTCATCGTATTTATCTTCGAGCTGAACATCCACCACTTTACCATTTATTTTTAGCTGATGTTTTTTATTTTTTGCATCTGAAATAAGAACTTCCACATTCATACTTTCACCATTATAAATGATATTATAGGAATAAGGGCCCACTTGCTTGATATCACCATTAAATACCTTATCGTTTATTGAAACAGTGCCACCGCTATTTTCGTCAACAGCAACGGTGTTTGTCTTATTGATAATTGCTTTCATATGGCAAATTTACGCTTAAAATACGGAATTAAAAATGTTGGCCTTTTAACCATTGCTAGTTTATAAAACGATGAGAAAGCGCTCGAATGAAACATATTCATTCCTATTTTTACATGAATGAATATCGGCAATCGTTTATTGGGTTATATGTTAGTGATAGCATTATTTGTTATTACGGCCCTATCAATCGATGCTAATAAACACGATGATGAACATAATGCATCATCAGATAAATTAATTATCGAATCTGTATTAAAAAGTAAAATTGACAGCATTAAAGTTTTTGAGAATGCCTTCAATCACTGTTTAAACGAGACTATTTTAAATAACAGAACAGCTAATAACTACTTTCAAAAAAACATTCTTCCCGTTGGTGGTAGTGTGTTTGTGTTTTCTAAAAACGATATAGTTTTTTGGTCCGATAATAAATGTCCTATTGATAGTATTAACTACCACTCCTTAGTAGATGCAAGTATTAATCGAATTGGTAATGGTTATTACTTTATTAATAAAGTCAAGCACAACATTCAGGAAAGAGAAATTGTTTATTGCTTATTTATTCGATACGATTTTAATATTCAGAATAATTATTTAGAAAATAATTACAACTCCAATTTGCAGTTATGTAGTCATCATGAATTTTCAATTACACCTCAACCTAATACTACAGCAATAAGTTATGAGGATAAGCCCCTTTTTTATATTTCAACGGTTGATAGTAATGATGCACATAATAAATCGATTATCGTTTTTATTCTCTATTTATTCGCCTACTTACTACTTAATGTAGCTCTTATCGATTTAACCTTTGTTTTAGGTAAACGTAATGGTTATGCAGGAATCCTATCGGTAGCTTCTTTATTTTTTGTGCGCTATGCAATGATTGTATATTCTTATCCAAAAACTTTTTACAATTCTGATTTTTTTAGTCCTAAATATTATGCGAGCTCTTCCTTACTTAATTCACCCTTAGATTTATTCTTTGGTGTATTATGTTTACTCGCCCTAATGGTCTATTTATACTCGGTTATTGTAAAAGAAAAAGCGATTTCATTTATCAATAAATATTCATGGCTACGAAAAATTTTTCTTTTTATCATATTGCTTTTATGTCTTTCCTATTCTTATGTTATAAGTTATCTACTTAACGGATTAATTATTAGTTCGCAGATCTCGTTTAACTTTAATAATATTTTTGAGCTAGACCTTTATAGCTTGATAGGCTTGTTTGTAATTGGGATTATTTTCTCAGGATTTTATTTTATTACGATAGCTGCTACGTATTTTATTAAACAATCTAAATTTTCGTTGCAAATAGTTTTGATTTATTTATTTGTAACTGCACTATTTTTTGGTTACCTAAACTATACTTCTATTTTATTTTCTTTTTCAGAAGTATATAGTTATTACTCTTATTTATTTTCTTTCTTATTGCTCTTATTTATTTTTTATACTCGCGTATTTTTATCGAAAGGTTATCGACAAGAAGGG
>JBJTMY010000181.1:0-5634 GCA_046073825.1 Bacteroidota bacterium | reverse complement strand
TTTATTTCTTGAATAGCCGTTTCAATCAGGTAGTAAATATCCGTAAGTCGAATAAAACGATTATTCAAGATAGAACGATCTACGAAGATGCATTCATATTTGCCCCTAACTTACATGCTATGGGATTAATGACAACTCGTGATTTTAATAATTATATGGAGTTATTTAATTTGATGTCGTCTTTTATTGCTCCACCCGATTTATTGATTTATTTAAGAGGAACCGTACCTGCCTTAGTGAACCAAATACAAAAGCGTGGACGACCTTATGAAAATTCGATCCGTTTGGATTATTTAAAACGATTGAATGAGCGTTACGAAGCTTGGATTTCTCAATACGATGCAGGAAAATTATTAGTTATTGATATAGATGACATCAACTTTGCTGAAAACCCAGAACACCTCGGAATGGTCATTAATAAAATTAATGGCGAATTAAACGGATTGTTCTAAAATCGGATTCCCTTTTAATTCCACATCCTTTTTCGTACTTTCGTTATCATTAAGATGAAAAAGTCGTTTGCCTTATTTCTGTGCATTTTTTATTTTTTGGTATCCAACGGAATTACCATCAACAAGCACTATTGTGGCGGCAGACTAGTATCTGTTAAAGTTGGAATAATTAAGACACACCAGTGTGCTTGTGGAACAGCAATGAAAAAAAACTGCTGCCATAACCAATCGCTGCAACTTAAAAACAATTCTCATCAGAACTTAACGAAGGCATTTAATTATGATTTTTCGATTAAATCAAGTTGGTCACTCATCCAAACTTGTCAAAACTCAAATTGCGCGTCTCTTAAAGGAAACCTAATTTCTTCCGCTAGATTCGGCTGTAATACTCCACTAATTATGGGGCCTGTATTTTTACGAAAACGGGTTCTACTGATTTGAGAAAATCAAAGTAAATAATTTACATCATTTTTTCTTTCTCCTTTGGTGAGTCGCACTAAAAAGTGGCTATCAAAAATTAATATTAAAATCTTATTCAAATTATGAAATCTATCATAACTCAAATCATGGTATTTTCTATGGCCTCCTTGATGCTTATTAGCTGTAATTCAAACAATGCTAAAACAGCTTATACTTGCCCAATGCATTGCCAGCAAGACACTGTTTATACCAATGCAGGCGCATGTCCGGTATGCGGAATGGACATGGAAAAAACAACTGAAATTGACTCCTCAAAAACAACCATTATCAATAACACTAAATAATAAAACACCATGAAAAAAATACTTTCCCTTATTACCATTTTTTTATGCACAACTAGCATAAATAAAACACATGCACAAAATGTAATGCAACTAACTGGTCCTGATTGCAACGGAATAAATCATAACTTATATGCAGATTTGGATGCTGGTAAAGCGGTAATCCTCCACTTCTTTATGCCTAATTGCGGAAGCTGCCCTCCTCCTGCTCAAAAGATCCAAACAATGGCTAATCATATTTTAGCTACACATCCAGGAATGATAACGGCTTATGCAATGCCTTACAATAACACGGCAACGTGTGCTTATACCTCCTCGTGGGTCTCAAGTAACAATTTAAGTTTATATGCTCCCTACGATAGCGGCGCCGTTCAAGTAGCGAATTATGGTGGATTTGGAATGCCAACTGTTGTTGTGTTAGGTGGTGCAGCACCGAATCGTCGAGTGATGTTTGTTACACAAAGTTTCAGCACAAGTGATACTACCGTTATGAGAGACTCGATTTTAAATTTATTTCAAAGCACAACAGGATTAGTTTCTAACAACAATTCAGCTCTAAGCAATTTGAAAGTATTCCCTAATCCTGCAAACGAAGCACTAAACATTCATTTTGAAACGAGCGCTACTTCTGACATCAATCTTTCCATTACTGATTTAAACGGGAAAGAAATTACAAGCATTAGTAAAGACAAATTTAACGCAGGAGAATTTGATTACCCAGTAAATGTTGCGAAAATTCCGAGTGGACTTTATTTGGTTAATTTAACTATAAACGGAGCTTCCACAAGACAAAAAGTGACCATCAAACATTAATATCATGAAAAAAATACTTTTTCTTTTTTTCATGGTTTCTAGTGTTAAAGGGTATTCTCAGTTTGTCAATCCACTTGCTATACCACCTGCATTAACAGGAACTAATTTCAATTTGAATGTACAAAATGGGAGCACGCAATTTTGGAATGGTATAACAACTCCTACTTATGGTATTAATGGAAACATTCTAGGTCCTACACTGATTATGAACAAGTGGGATAACGTTACCATCCATGTAACGAACTCACTTACAGGTTCTGGAAATTCAACGACCATGCATTGGCACGGATTACATGTACCTGCCAAATTTGATGGAGGTCCACACCAAATGATCATGCAAGGCATGACTTGGAGTCCGCAGTTTACGATGTTGAATAACGCCGGAACCTATTGGTATCATCCGCATGGAAATAACCAAACGGATAGACAAGTATCAAAGGGATTAGCAGGAATGATCATTGTGAAAGATAGTACTGAAGCTGCATTAAACCTACCTCGTAACTATGGAGTGGATGACTTTCCTATAGTTGTACAAACCAAAGCATTTGATGTATTAAATCAAATTGCAATTTCAACAGCAGAAGACACGCTGGTGGTGGTTAACGGTACTGCGCATCCGTACTTAGATGCCCCTGCACAGGTTATCCGTTTGCGTTTATTGAACGGAAGTAGCATCCGCAGTTACAACTTCGGATTTTCAGGGAATATGCCATTCAAAATCATTGCTACAGATGGAGGATTATTGGATAGCGCTCGAACATTAACAAGAATATTATTAAATCCTGGCGAGCGAGTGGAGCTACTTCTTGACCTGCAAAACCTACAAGGCAATACGGTATATTTAAACTCTTATAGTAATGAATTACCGAATGGCATTTATGGCGCAGCAACCGTAACAAGTATGATGGGTGGTACGATTACAGATTATAATTTAAATCCACTAAATGGAGCCATTGTAGGAATTTTAAAGTTAAATGTGGTGGCACCAACCGTGAATCCTGTTCTTACAACACCTATAAGCCTAGTAACGCAAACGCCCATCACAAATTATACGGTATCAAGAACATTCACCTTGCAACCAGACACCATGATGAATGCACAGCAACAAGTTGAAGGCCCATTTAATATTAATGGGACACATTTTAACATGAATGTTATCAATGTTACTACTTATCTAAACACCACAGAAAAATGGAGAATACAAAACAATACAGGCATTGCTCATCCATTTCACATTCATGATGTACAGTTCACTATTTTAAATGTTAACGGAGGCGCAGTACCGAACTACGAAAAAGGGAAAAAAGATGTAGTACTCGTAATGCCAATGCAATATGTTGAGTTTGTAACCACCTTCAACGATTTTGCTGACGACAGTATTCCTTATATGTATCATTGTCATTTACTACATCATGAAGATGATGGCATGATGGGCAGTTTCAGAGTGATAGACTCCAATGCAACTGCAGGAATTGTTAGTATGAACGAAGAAGGAAATTTCACGATATTCCCTAATCCAACTAATAGTATCATTACAATTAAATCAGTTTTAAAAGAGATTTTGTCTATTAATTTAACGAATTCTATTGGAGAAATATTGGAGAATATTGTTCATCCTAATGATAACTTTCAAATTGATTTATCAAAATACAAGAGTGGGGTTTATTATTTACATTTAAAATCAGCTAATCGAATTACCATTCGAAAAATCATTAAAACAGATTAAACAGCCTGTATTTTAAGTGCTCAAAAAGCAACGTCGTACGGCGTTGCTTTTTTTGTATTTTTTTATTAAATAGTGAAATCAGCAAGTATTAAATTATCGATTAAATTAGCAAATCCAATTACCCCAAAATTCTACTTGTTTATGAAGCATCAACTTAAAATATTCACTAAACTATTCCTACATTTTGGCTTTATTGGGGGACTAAAAATTCAACTACAATTAATTTTTGGCCATGTACAAAAACTGAATCTCAAAGGATATCCATTTCCTATTTCTTTGCGCAAAAACACCTCAGATATATTGACCTTTTATCAAGTGTTTTTAAACAATGAATATGATTTAGATTTTGCAAAAAGCTCAAGAGTGATTATTGATGGAGGTGCTAATATTGGTTTATTTGCCATTAAGATGAAAAAGCAATTTCCTGATTCAAAAATCATTTGTATTGAGCCCGATCCAGATAACTTTGACTTATTAAAAAAGAACCTTTCAGGGTATTCTAATATACATTTTGAAAATGCAGGTATATGGAATAAAAATGTGAAGCTAAAAGTATATGACAAATATAATTGTGGCAAATGGGGAATGGTGGTTGAAGAAGATGATATTCATGGAAACATAGCAGCCATTTCTATCCCAGTTTTAATGGAGAAACATCAAATTAAATTTATAGATATTTTAAAATTAGATATTGAAACAAGCGAAAAGCAATTGTTTGCTAATAACTATGAAGAATGGTTACCATCAATAAAACATATTATAATTGAGCTTCACGACAGAATGGAAACAGGCTGTGCTAAATCATTTTTTTCAGCAATTAATAATTGCTATACTAATTACAATTATTCAACGTTAGGTGAAAATGTAATTATTACCAATCTTGATTTAGCCTAACCAACCTTCCATTCTTTATATGAAAAACATAGTCGCATTATTCGTCTTAACTATCTGCATACTTGCTTTTCTTGCACCAGAGAATAAAGTTGAAAATCATTCAAAACCAGAAGAAATATCAAAAATAGATACCAGTGATGTTCGAAAATTGACGGAAGAACTCGACTGGAAAACTTATCACAACGATAGTGTTGATGGTATGAATATTCGCTCTTGTTTTTCAAGAAACGATAATGATCCCATAGAAATAGTAGAAGTAAAAATCGAACGAAAAGTTGCAACGGAGGACCAAGAAGATATTAGCATTATTGTTCCGCCGTCTATTAATAGAGAGAAAAGCATCATGATGCAATTTTTAAATCGTGATATCGTGAATAATAAAGACACTGCAACATTTGATAAGGATGGTCCAATTGTAATCTCATTAAATGAGCAAAAAGATCATTCCTCCATTGCTTATATTCCAACAGGTCGATTGAAAGATGCGAATAATATTGAAAGGAATCTACTATCCAAATGCAGCGAATTTAATCACATGATGCTCGTTTTCGAATTTCAAGATGGAGAGCAAAAATCGATACTTATTCCACTTTTTAACTTTAAAGAAAAGTACGAAGAGTTGGAATAAATTTAATTATACTCCAACAGTTTTTCTTTTAAACTCACTCGTAAAATGGAATTCTACTTCTGGATAATTTTTGATCATTTGATCTAACATCCACTGCGAGTCTGCTAGATATACTAATAAGCCATCTTTGTCAATTGCAACTTGATGTTGACGAAACTTAACGAATTCATCGAGTTTGTTTTTATCAGACGATGTTACCCAACAAGCCTTGGAAACACTCATTGCATTGAACTTACAAGATGCTCCATACTCATGCTGTAATCTATATTGAATTACTTCAAACTGTAACTCTCCTACTGTTCCAACAATTTTACGAGAACCACCACCCATAATAAACAACTGCGCAACACCTTCGTCTGT
>JBJTMY010000180.1:0-2508 GCA_046073825.1 Bacteroidota bacterium | reverse complement strand
TTTCCGAAGGGAAATCAATTTATGAATCAAATTGTAATAAATGTCACGAACTTTTTAATCCGTGTAAGTTTAATGAGCAAGAGTGGACAAAATACCTTGATTGGATGGCTCCAAAAGCAAAACTGACCGATGCTCAAAAGCAAACGGTTTTTGCTTATTTATCATTTAACGCAAAACATAAAAAGTAAATCATCATGACGGATAAAGTCCGCATTGATAAATGGCTTTGGTCGGTTCGCTTGTTTAAAACGAGAAGCTTGGCGGCAGAAGCTTGTGAGAAAGGAAAGGTGAGTATCGCCGATCAACATGTTAAAGCATCTCGTACTGTAAAAGTGGGAGATGTTATTGTAGTTCATCGAGGGCCTTGGCATCAAACAGTGAAAGTGGTGAATGTCATTGAAAGACGGATAGGGGCGCCGTTAGTAAAAGAGTACATGGAGGATATTACTCCAGAAGCAGAATTAGAAAAATTCAGATTATATCAATTGGCACAATCTTCTTTTTACTTTAAAGGGGGTGAAGGTCGTCCAACTAAAAAAGAGCGTCGCGATTTAGACGATTATACAACCGAATGGTAAAACAATTTCTATGAAACTATATTCTCTAGAATTAATTATTCACCAGGCAGCAAAAGCCTTTCGTCGTTTTCCAATGGCTTTAATTTGTGCAATTTTAACAGCTGCATTGTTAATTCACCTCGTCGAAGATAATACAACTGGATTTAAAGAAAATGTGCAACTGTATTACTTGATTCAAACGTTATGGTTGGGGATGGTGGCCTATGTGGGTTTAGCTGTTTTTACACAACGTTATACCATGCGACCTTCATCAGTCGGCCTTCTTAATATAGCGGTTGCAGCTTTAATGGTCTATTTCTTTTATGCTCAACCTGATTTTTATACGGTTAAATCGGTATCAAGGTTTATTATCCTCATGCTTGCTGCTCATCTTGGCGTTTCATTCGCGCCTTTTCTCGTAAATACAGAGGTAAATGGATTTTGGCAGTATAATAAGTCGTTGTTTATTCGTTTTTTAACTTCTGCTATTTATTCCGTAGTGTTTTATATTGGATTGTCCATTGCATTGTTGGCGATTCATTCTTTGTTCAATATCGATTTTAGTGAAAAAATATATTTTTATTTATTTATAACCGTAGCCATTGTTTTAAACACCTGGTTTTTTTTGGCGGGAGTACCAACTCGTATTATTGGATTAGAACAAATTCGTGAGTACCCAAAAGGCTTACGTATTTTCACCCAATATGTTTTACTGCCATTAGTTGTAATTTACTTAATTATTCTTTATTTCTATGAGGCAAAAATTATATTTACATTAGTTTGGCCTCGAGGTTTTGTATCATATTTGGTAATTGGTTTTTCAACCCTCGGAATACTTGCATTATTACTGGTATGGCCCTTACGCGATGATGCAGAACACGAATGGATACGGACATTTACAAAGCGGTTTTTTTTCGCATTGTTTCCTTTGATTATTCTTTTAATTCTTGCTATCGGCCGTCGTGTTATGGAGTATGGTGTTACAGAAAACAGATACTTCTTAATCATTCTCGCCCTCTGGTTGTTTGTTGTTGCATTGTATTTTTTGTTTAGTCTTCGGAAGCATATTAAGTTTGTTCCGCTGAGTTTGTTTTTTGCCGTTTTGCTATCAGGATTCGGCCCTTGGAATGCGTACCAAGTAAGTTCTCTAAGTCAACATAAGCGACTTGAAAAAATATTTCAAAAAAATAAGATGATTGTCAATGGAAAGGCTATTAAAGCGAAGAAGTCAATAAGTAAGGATGATGAAAAGGAAATTGCTTCCATCGTTAATTACATGATTGATGTTCATGGTGTAGAAAGTATTCAGGATTTGTTTTCTCAAAATTTAATAAAGGCTACAGAGGCGAAAAAGGATGAATACATAAATAAAACAGATAATGTATTAGCATTGATTGGGATGGATAGTGGAATAGTAATAACTCGAATGGATGATACAGAAGATGAGTATGATTTTTCGTGTACTCGCTCAGAAGGTAAAGTAATTGCCGGTTACGATTTCTTCGTCCCACTTTCTATTTACCCGAATTCAAGTTCATATAAGGATATCGGATTTATTGATTCAATTCCTTTTTCATTTAATTACTTAGAAAACGAATTTGCGATCGAGATAAGTATCAATAAATCAGAAAACGATACTGTGCAATTGAGGAATGTGTTTTTGAATATTAAATCAAAATATGGCACCAATTCGATTAATGTTGCTGATGAATACATGACCATCAATGTATCAAGTGAAAAGTATGATTATTTAATTCAACTCGACGGCCTTTCTGTTAAATATGATAAAGAAGAAGATAAGATGAAGTTATCTTCGGTTCGAGGAAACGTGCTCGTTAAAAAGAAATTAGCTCAGTAGTATTCCTGCTAGTCCGCCAATAATAATAACAATCATTTTCATTAAGTTGAATCGGTGATTTGCACTCGACTCAAACAAAATGGTGGTGGAGAT
>JBJTMY010000179.1:0-12800 GCA_046073825.1 Bacteroidota bacterium | reverse complement strand
TGGGTCCTTCTCTGTAGCTGCTGGTGTTTATAACTATACTGTGACGGATGCGAATGGTTGTACGGCCTCTACTTCTGCTACAGTTACTGAACCTTCGGCTTTAACAGCTTCTACTTCTGTAACCCACGTTTTATGTAATGGCGGTAATGGAACCGTTGTAGTTTCTGCTAATGGAGGTGCTACTCCTTACTCAGGTACTGGATCTTTCTCTGTAGCTGCTGGAACTTACAACTATACAGTAACTGATGCTAACGGATGTTCTGCTTCTGCATCTGCTACAGTTGCACAGCCAAACCCATTAGTTGCTTCAACAATCACGGCAGATGCTATTTGCTTTGGTGATAATGGATCAATTACAGTGAGTGCCAATGGTGGAACTGCACCTTACGCAGGAACTGGAGTTTTTGATGTTGCTGCTGGCTCATACGAATACGTTGTTACAGATGCGAATGGATGTGTGACTACAACTTCAGGAACAGTCAACCAACCAACTCTTTTAGTGGTTAGTGTTTCTACAACTGATGATTTAAATAATTCATGTAATGGAACGGCCACAGTAACTTACAGCGGTGGAGCTTCTCCTTATGTTATTCTTTGGTCAAATGGGTACTCTGGAAATACAATTTCTGGATTATGTGCAAATTCTTATACAGTAACTGTAACGAGTGCTAGTGGATGCTCGGCAAGCCGTACTGCAATTGTAAATAGCCAAATCACTACCTGTGATCCATTAAAAACATACACTCAAGGTGGATGGGGAGCTACTCCTAACGGAAATAATGCGGGAGTTTATTTACATAACAATTTTAGTGCTGCTTTCCCTAATGGATTAACTATTGGTTGCACAAATACTTTAACATTAACATCTGCTTCCGCTGTTACAGGGTGGTTACCTTCTGGAACTACTGCTACCACCTTGCCAGCAGGTAATATGGTAGATAATATCACGTATAATAATGTTTTAGCTTCTCAATTAGCATCTGCTGTATTGAATGTTGGTTTTGATAATTATGATGCAAATTTTGCTTCAAGTGGAGATCACTTAGGAGATCGTTATCTAACAATTTCTGGATTCCAGGGTATGACCGTAAATCAATTAATTGCAGAAGCTAATCAAGCAATTGGTGGTTGTGGTTTAGGCACACATACATTAGCACAATTAAACATGGCGTTAACTGCTGTGAATGAAAACTACGATAATGGCACAATTGATCAAGGTCATTTATCTTGTACAGCCCCTGCTCAATGCAGAATCAATCAGTCTGTAAATAGTCATTCAACAATTAGCAGCATGTATCCAGTTCCATGTAATGATCGATTAAATGTGATCATAAATGGAGAAGAGGCTACAGAATACACTGTTACTGTTCGTGATTTAGCAGGACGCTTATTAAGCACCGATTTGGTTAAGATGGAATCCTCTATTCAAAGCGTAATAGTTAATACTTCTGATATCAGTGCCCAAATGATTGTTGTTTCAATCAATGGTAAAGATTTCGTTGAAACACATAAAGTGCTAGTTCAGCATTAATATTTAAATACCTTTAGAAAAGAGGGCTGCCAAAATTTTGACAGCCCTCTTTTTCTTTATATAACCTATTCAATGCTAATTTATCCCCTTTGAGTCATTAAAAAAACTCGATGAGCCAAGTCGTTAATAATCCTCTGTTTAACATTGTTAGAACCTTGATTTTTTTTAACTTCACACCTCCAAAATTGAACTTAAATTAAATTATGAAAACACCTTTACTAAATCTAGTTAAGTTATTTGCTTTAATTGGCATTTTGACATGTATTGTCAACCGTGAAGCAAATGCACAAGTTATTAAAACGGAGAGTTTTGATGGCACCACTTTTACACCAGCAGGATGGTCCTTAGACCCCATTATCGGAAATCCAATTTGGGTACGTAGAACAAATGGCCCTGCAGGAAATCAAACCCTAATTATGCCTCATTCAGGTGCGGCAATGGCTAGGTTTTCAATTTCTCTAACTACGACTGGAACTCAACAAGCCCTAATTACTCCTGTAATTGATTATTCTCAAACGAATGGCGCTACTCCTACTTTCAGTATGTATATGTATCGTGATAGTTTATCAACTGCTGGCGATAGTATTACAGTACTAGTAAATACAGCTCCATCTGTTGTAGGTGCAACTCGTTTAGGTGCTGTTGCAAGAAGCCGTTATTATAACTTACCGACTTATGTATTAGATAATGGATGGTATTTGTACACTTTTAACATCCCTGCTAACTTTAATACAAGCACAAACTATATTATTATCAATGGTACAAGCCAAGGAGGAAGCAATATGTTTATTGATGATGTTCAATGGGATGAATACCCAACCCAATGTAGTGGTCAGCCAACAGCTGGAACAATTGCTTCAACAGCATCATTAATTTGTGGAGGAAGTGGATCAGCCGATTTAACGTTAAGTGGTGGTTCTTCAGGTTTTGCTGGTATCACTTACCAGTGGGAATCAACAACAGATTCAGTTAACGGTCCTTGGACAGCTTTCGGTACCTCTACTAATTCAGTTAATACGGGTACATTAACTGCTACTACCTATTTCCGTTGTTTCGTAACCTGTACGGCTTCGGGATTAGCAGATAGCGCTTATTATTCTATTACTGTTAACCCTAATCCAAACCCAACGGTAACAACCACGCCAACTAGTCCAATTGTAGCTTGTGCTGGCAGCACTGTTACTATTACTGCTAATGGTGCAAATACTTATTCATGGTCGCCAGCAACCGCATTAAATACAACAACGGGAAGTACGGTAGAATCTACACCAACTGCACCTGTTACCTATACCATCATTGGCACAGATGCATTCGGATGTACAGGAACAAGAACGGTTACAGTCAATGTATCCAATGCTCCTAACTTTACTTTAAGTGCAAATCGTCCATCTGTTTGTGATGGAGACACTACCCTGTTACGTGCCATTACACAAGGTGGTGGACCAGGAGGATTTGGAACACAATATACTTGGAGTACAGGAGCAACAGGTAATGCTACTATCGTAACTGTAAATGGTCCAACTACCTATACCGTAGTTGGTACTAATCAAGCGGGTTGTACAAGAACAGATAGTATAACAGTTAATACAGTTCCAGGTGTAAATCCCAACTTCGGTTATACTGCAAACAACCAAACGGTAACTTTCGCTGATAGCTCTAATGGCGCAATAAGCTGGCTCTGGTTGTTTGGTGATGGAAATGCTTCCTTCTCGCAAAACCCTACTTATAGCTATTCTGCCTCTGGAACATACAATGTTACCTTGATCGTATCAAATGGTGTTTGTGCTGCAGATACAATTGTGAAAACAATCACCGTTCAAATGACAGGTTTAGCAAACAATGCTTCCTCTATTGGTATGAGCATCTATCCAAATCCAGTAGCTGATATGGCAACCGTTCAATTCGCATCACATGAATCAATCGCTACAATTTCTGTAATCAATGCAATAGGCCAAGTAGTTTATACAAAGCAGGCCAACTCATCAAATGGAAATAAGTTTAATGAGTCAATCGATTTTAGTCAATTAGCGGCTGGCATTTACTCTGTCAAAGTTTTAACAGCTTCTGAAACAGGTGTAATGCAAATCGTGAAATAATAAAATATTTATTTCTTGAAAATCCCCGCCACAAGCGGGGATTTTTTTTAGTTTTTTTTGTTCATTATTTCTAATCACCGTTTAGTAATTCATGATTTATTTAAAATACATTCGAATGTAAATTTTACCCTATGTCAAAAAAGAAATCTGTTAGCCCTACCTCTTCCAGCCAACTTAATTTTAAATCATCAAGATTACACTTAATACTGATTTTATTTACTTGCTTTTTATTTTATGGGAATTCCATTCCCAACGACACAGCACTCGACGATATTATGGTGCTAACCAATAATCAATTTGTATTAAAAGGCATAGAAGGAATTCCTGATATTATTACGCATGAAAGTTTTTTCGGAGCAACAGGTAAAATAAGTGCGCAGTTAAGCTGGCGCTACCGACCGTTATCCTTAATAATATTCGCGATTGAACATAGTTTTTTTGGAAACAATTGGTCGGCCTACCATTTTATGAATGTGCTTATTTATACATTGCTTTGTATTTCGATTTACTATTTTCTAAAAAGAATTCTGATAAACAGCAGCAGTATTTATGCACTTGTTGCTACCTTACTTTTCGCTATTCATCCAATGCATACTGAAGTTGTTGCTAATATTAAAAGTCTTGATGAAATATTAGCACTTCTTTTCTCCATACTTTTTCTAAATAGTATCATAACAGTCACAAAGAAAAACAATCGATTCGAACTTGTAAAAAGCATCTTTTATTTGTTATTCGCATTGTTATCAAAAGAAAGTTCATCGATACTATTATTACTCGCACCACTTACCTATCTTGTATTTACTAAACTTTCGTTGAAAGAAATAATATTAAAATCGATTCCATTTGCTTCAGTAGTAATAGCCTATTCCTTCTTCCGGTTAAGTATAAGCGATATTCCGGTATCAACAATTGATATCATGAATGACCCCTACTTGCTCGCTACTACGCAACAAAAATTTGCTACTATATTTTTAATACTTGGCAAATATTTATTCCTTCTTTTTGTTCCAATAACACAATGTATAGATTACGGATTTAATCAAATACCATATGTAGATTTCACGCATCCTGCAACGATTTTATCATTGACAATTTACGTTGGTTTATCTGCTTACGGAGTTTATTGTTTAGTAAAACGAAATCCATCAGGATTATTTATCTCCTCTTATTTAATTTCCATCGTGTTATTATCAAACGCATTTGTTAACGTGGGCCCACCTATGGCCGACCGTTTTTTATTCGCACCTAGTTTTTTCTTTATTGCTTTTTTGATGTATCTAGTCATTCAAATTTCAACTAAAGTTTCAGAAAAAACATTTCAATATACTAGTGGGAGTTTATTAGCATTATTTTTTGTTTTTTCATTCATAAAAGTAACTGCCAGAAATGCTGATTGGAAAAACAACGAAACATTATATCAAGCGGATATAAATAAATCACCAAATAGTGTACGTATGTTATCATACCATGGTGGAATGTTGGTAACGCAAACGGATAGTATTCAAGACTCCATACAAAAATCAACTATTTTAAAATTAGCAGTCACTGATTTCGAAAAAGCCTATTCGATTTATCCAAGCTACTCATCAATGTTTCAAAACTGGGGAGTCGCCTATTACCGATTAAACAATTTAGACAGTACTGAATGGGCTTGGAACAAGCTAAAACAATTAAAGCCCGACAGCAAATTCATTGCATCAAACAATTACCTTTTGGCAACTGCACGATTTAATATCTGGAATAAAAAATATGAAGCAGCTTTACCTCGTCAGAATTTTCCCGAATTATTGGCATTATACAGCAAGGCAATGACTTATTACGATGCGATGCCAGGATCCTGGGTTTTACTCGGACAACTTTATACGGTAAACAATAAAAAAGATAGCGCCACTTGGGCTTGGAATGAATGCTTGAAAAGGGATTCAACTAATGAACAAGCAAAGAAATTATTAGCGAATCCAGTATGGTAATAAAAAAAGGAGCATTATTAAATGCTCCTTCTTACTTTTAGAATATTTATTTTTATTCAACTACTAAACGTTGAACACCAATCTTCTGATTATTTTGTTCTAATTGAACCATGTAAATTCCTTTTGATATTCCAAGGTCATTTACCATGATTACATTCATTCCATTTGTAATTTGACTATTCACGAATGAACTTACTACTTTACCAGTTACTGTCATAACACTCACTTTAACAGGTTCAGCACTTACTGTGTTAAATTGTAAATTGAAAGCGCCTTTTGATGGGTTCGGAGATAATGTAAAGGCTGAATTTGCATTGATATTATTTAATCCTGCAGAGTTACCAACACGTAATGAAATCGATAAGTCAGATTGGAATATTTGGCCGAAATAATCTTCTGAAACACGAATACCTACAACATAAGGAGTTGTTCTTGCTTGCGCTGCTGTTGGCGTCCATGTTAATGTTCCACCTGCACAACCTTGAGCATTTACTGGTGTAAATACTGCTGGATTATTTGCTAATAAGAATGGCTCTCCTGATCCTGATAAACGTAAATTCTGTCCATCTAAATCTACAACACTTACTGATAAACTAAACGGAGCTCCAGGAGCCACTGAATAATTTTTTGAGTTGTATGGGAATGTATTTGAGTTTACAGAAACATTAGCTGGACGATTAGCACTAGGAACAACGATTATCTGCATGTCGCGAGTAATCTCACCAATCTGAACACCATTTCTATATTCCTTCACACGAAGAGAAACTTGGAAGTTTCCTAAGGTGTTTGGTAAGAAAGTAATTTCTCCTGTTAATGGATCCATATTGAAAGGAAATAATGAATCAGATGGAGGTAATGAATAACCTAACACTTGAGCTCCGTTCATAGATAATGGAACATCCAATGACCATGCGATAGAGTCCCCATCTGCATCGAATGGTAATGGATTGTAATAGAAAGGAACGCTGTCCTGCGCTAATACAATTGGAGGATTTAAAAATTCAGGTGATGAGTTTACTGTATCTACTAAGAAATTCGTGTAGAAATAGTGTGACTCTCCACTTGGCTGAGCCATATTTAAGATGGCAGCATTACGGCAACACTCTTCGTAATGAATGGCCCAATTTCCAGTATTCGGGAAGGTTACATCTGTTTCGTAAACATACTCTTCAACTCCTGGCACTAAAACATTTATCAATGAATCATAAGGAATTGTCATTGTAAAGTTAGCTCCACTCGTAGAATCAACGAAATAAATCATTGCAACTGTTCCGATTGGAATACCTGTCATATCACGATAAGCAGTGTATTTTAAATGATAATCCATTCCACTGTTGTGTGAAATGGTGATTTGTCCTCCCATCATATGGGATGCAAATGTGCTTGTTGTAAAGGTTACACAAGCAAAAACTAATAGTAGTAGTTTTTTCATAATGTTTTAGGTTAATGCGTTATACAAATAAAACGATTTAAATTCAAATACCCAAGTAATACTATTATAAAAATCAAATACTTACTACACTGAGTGAATACACCTATTATATTATTTGGAATTAGTTCATTACTTTAGGGACTTCAACGCAAGACCTTTACAATGAATTTTACTCAACTAAAGTGGATTGGCAATATTGGCCTTTTCGTATTGTTACTGCTCAGCTACCCTGTAAAATCCCAATCTTATCTATATAATTTTGATAGTGGCACTAGCGAGGGTTGGGTATCCTATACGCAAAGTGGATCTTCCTGGGAGTTAGGGACACCAACAGCCTCCGGATTTCAGCCTTCCTTTTCAGCTCCAAGTTGTTGGGGGACAGATCTTGATTCAGGTTTCAGAGGTAATACTATCGCTTATCTAACTTCGCCCATGATGCAGATAAGCAATCTAACTGACCCTTACTTTTCATTCAAACAATTCAGATATATGCCTTTTGGGTTTGATGGTTTCCACCTCGAATACTCAAAAAATGGAACGACTTGGAACCGACTTGCCGCCGGACTTTATGCTGATAATTGGTACAATACAACCTCTGTTTATGCAACTTCTTTACCTGGTTTCACTGGCAATTCAAGCACCTGGCAACAATCAGGAATTCATTTAAATTATTTAGGACATTTAGATAGTATAAAAATTCGATTTGTATTTAATAGTTACATTTTCGGTAGTGGGCAGCCAGGAGTTTTACTCGATCAATTTAGTTTATCGCAAAGTAATATACCACATAACGATTTTGCAGCATTATCATTCACTGCACCAATAACCACTGGTAATAATGTTCCCATTAAAATTCAGGTAAAAAATAATTCAAGTGTAACTGTCGACTCCTTTATTGTTGGATACACCATTAATAATGTGACAACAACATTTTTAAAAGTCAGAACACTACAAGCATTCGCAACGGACACTATTACTATTGGACTCGCTACAATTGGTACAGCCTCTACTAATGTTTGTGCATTTGCAAGAGGAAGAAACGATTACAATTATTCAAACGATACAATCTGTTCAAACCTAACAACTACTACCACTGCTGTTCCTTATTCTGATAACTTTGATAATGGATATAACGGTTGGTTAGCCACTTCTGCAGATACGCTTACTCGTTGGCAATTGGGTTACCCTAACTTCGGATTGTTTGTAGGAGCTTATTCTGGAAATAGTTGTTGGGACGTAAATTTAAATTCCGACTATAATTATAATGCACAAGCATATTTAATTTCTCCAACTTTTTATTCGGCTACACCTTATACGCAATTGAAGTTTAAGATGCGTTATGAATTAGAACCTAATTACGATGGAGGGCATTTAGAATATTCTATTGACAATGGAGTAACGTGGGGTTCACTTGGGGGATATTTAGATGCGAATGCAACTAACTGGTATAATTCAACGAATGTAAACTCCTACCCTGCTCCTTGTTGGAATGGAACGAGTGCAATCTGGAATAATGTTGAATACAATTTAAACAGCTTAAACATTACAGGAAATTTAAAATTCCGCTTTGTAATGCATAGTGATAATGCAATCAATTATAATGGAATTTCCATTGATGATTTCTTTCTAACCAATACGAGCATTGCAGATTTAAAAACTTTATCAGTTACTGCCAATACACTTTCCACTCCCGTTGGAACTAATTCAGGAAGTATAGGCATCACCGTTATGAATGCAGGATCAACAATAATTAGTAATTTTATTATTGGTTATACGGTAAATGGAATCACAAATTACACAACTACAGTTTCAGGTATAGTACTTAATCCAGGAGATATTGGAACCTATTATGTTCCCGGATTTATTGTTCAACAAAATGTAAATAATGTCTGCGGCTTTTGTCAGCTTTTTGGAGATGCATATCCAAGTAACGATACCGTTTGTATAAATATCATAGGAAACTCTCCACAATCGTTAAATTTCTACGATAACTTTGATAGTAGTAATAATTTATGGTATGCAGATAATTCTCAATCTCCAGGATCTGTATGGGAGCTTGGATATCCATTTTTCAATGCAACTACTGGTACCTATTCAGGCAATAATGCTTGGGATATTAATCTTACTACTGGATATGGAGCGCAAGCAAATGCTTACTTATATTCTCCATATTTCGATTTAACCAATTCGATTCATCCGAAAATGAGCTTCATGCAAAATAGAAACACTGAAGCAAATTGGGATGGATTGCGCGTTGATATGAATTACGGATTTGGCTGGAACACTTTAGGATCTTACTTCGATCCAAATGCTACGAATTGGTATACTGATCCCGCTATTAATTCCACACAACAACCTGGCTGGGCAGGTCCTTCTTTTGGTTGGATTCAATCATCGTATAAACTTGATGCGTTTGCTAATGCAGGAACCATTCAATTTCGCTTTGCTTTTAACTCTGATAATAGTATTCAAGTGGATGGTGTTTCGATTGATGATTTTAGTGTGAAACAAGCTTCTCAGTACGATGGTGCATTAATAGCAGCTGCTAATATCGATACCGTTTATGCGGGGTATAGCACACCATTAAGTGTGTATTTACAAAATCAAGGAATCAATAATATTTCAAATGTAAATATTCAGTATTTACTCAATAATAATTCTGCAGTAAATCAAAGTTGGTCGGGTAATTTACTTACTGATTCTTTTGCGCTCGTGAATCTTCCTAACTTTATTCCTGCAGGTGGTTGGAATGTGTTGACATTATACTTGAGCTGGCCGAATGATATGGATCATCAGAACGATACCATCACATTAATTTTCTGGGGTATTTATGAACATGATGCTGCACTGCTCGCATTTACTTCTCCAGTAAATAATGTAGGACAAGGTGTTGCTACTCCTGTTGAAGTGATTATGAAAAATGAAGGTGGATTTCCATTAACCAATTTATCTATCAAGTATACTAACAATAACGGATCACCGATAAACTATAATTGGTCTGGATTTTTACCTACGGGTGCAACTACGCTCGTATCTCTTCCTTCCTTTTCTCCTGTTGGTGGCACCAATAACTTAAAAGCCTATATCGATTGGAGTTTAGACCCAGTTCATACTAATGATACAACCAATACAAACACATTTGCAATTGTTACTGCTAACCTAACTTATTCGTACGATTTTGAAAATGGTGATCAAGGATGGTATGATAGTGCATTTACAAATTATACACGTTGGGAACTCGGGAATCCTATGATCAGTCCAACAAATACTAATCACTCAGGTAATAATTGTTGGGATATAAACTTGAATGCTCCTTATTATAATGTTGCATTTGCTAATCTCTACTCTCCCCTATTCGTGATTGCTAATTACACAAAAGTAAATATCGATTTTTGGTTGAATTATGCAACAGAATATGCTGCAGATGGAACTTATCTAGAATATTCTCTCGATGGTAATTCGTGGGAAGTATTAGGTTCTATCAACGACCCAAATGCAAGCAATTGGTACAATACTCCTATGACAGGAAATAAAATTGGATGGACAGGGAACTCAAATGGATGGCAACACTGTACTTATAGTTTTACTAATATAACGGCTGCGAATATCCTTCAACTACGATTTGTATTCCGTAGCGATATCAATTTAACTTCGCCTGGAGTTTCATTGGATGATATTACACTGCAAGGTACTGTTGGATTGAATGAGTATGATGAAAAATCATTAGTAGCCATTCACCCAAATCCATCAAACGTAGGTTTTCAAATTAATTTTCCAGAGAGCATAAATCGTTTATTAATTATTAATGCTGATGGCAAATCAATTTCAGAATATCAATTGAATAATCAAAACTCCCTTATTATTTCTTCCAATGAGTTATCAGAAGGATTTTACTTGATTCGATTAATTGATAATGATGGAAGTTCGATTATTAAAAAACTACAGGTTATTCACTAACGAATAATCAATAGTTTTTTAGAAGCATTAATTGTATTGCTTTTTAACGTTATCAGATAAATACCTTGATTGTAATTACTACAATCGGTGTTAATTTTCTGCTCACCCACTTTAAGTACAACCTCTTTTTGCATAATAACTTTACCTGCTAAATCTGCAATAATTAGCGTAGCGCTTGTATTTGTTTGACTGCTAAATTTCAAATCAAAATTATTATTCGCAGGATTTGGATAGATCTGAAATGCTAAATCATTACTTATCATTTCATGAGTATTCACGGTTACTGCTGCAACGCCGGAAATATTCACACATCCATTACTATCAGTCACAGCAACAGCATAATTTCCCGCTTGTGTGTATAGATATGATTGCGCATTTGCACCTGGAATAATGGCACCATTAAAATACCACTGATAACCTAATCCTGTTTGATTAGAATACAATGAATCGATGTAGATACTAATTGAATTTCCTCCCACTGGCGATACTACTTCAATAAATGAATTCAAATAAATTGAATCGCTTCCATTGTTATTATAAGCCACCAAGCTCACGGGATATAATCCTGCATTTGTATATGTTACTACAGGATTAATATCAGTAGATTGAGCAGGATTACCACCTGGAAAATACCATAGTTGATTTGTTGATCCACCTGATGATTGATTAATAAATGTTACACTGTTACCCTCACAAACCTTTTTATTATAAGCAGTAAGTTGTGCAACAGGAGTACTACTCGTTATTGAAACGAAATTGATATTATCAAGATATAAGCAATTACCATAATGTCCTCTATTCTGAAAAACAATACTCAACTCCCCTTGATTTAAGAATGCTGACAAATCAATTGAATCTGTTCTCCACTGATTTGAACCTGGGATATAATAAGCCGCAGTATCAGCAGAAGTTGCTAAATCAGTATATCCTTTAACATATACTTCCTGATAATTAATTCCGCAATCCGTAGAAACAAGAACAGCCAACGTATCATAATAATCTTGACTGTATCTTGCATACGCAACATCAAACAGTAATGAAGCACTTGAAACTCCATTGGTGTTAAATCTACAAGTCTTCAATTCATCGCGCTTACCACTTACATCATTGTTATAATTATCAAAATAAATTGAATTCTGACTTTGCCCATATCCACCGGCGTTACTTGATAAAGTCCATTGAATACCATCCTCTCCATCATCAAAAATACTCCAGTCATAAGGAAGTGAATTTTCAAAACCTTCCAATAAAGCAAATGTATGTTTAGCACTCACATGTATATACCCTTGGCGCACTACCGTATTGTTACTTGAATTTCCATATACTATCAATGACACTAAATAATCGCCAGGCTGCGTATAAATCACAGATGGATTATTCGATGTTAAAGAAGACGGATTACCGCCTTGAAAATACCATTGAACCGCATTGGCTCCTGTACTCAAATTGGTAAATTGTACTTGTTCGTTTTCACAGATGGTTTGTTTATCTGACATAAAATCTGCAACAGGCGTTTCATCTTTATTCAAAGGAGATTCCCAAACACCTTTGCCGTAAAAAGACACTCTTAATTTTGATAGACCAGTACCATCATCATAAATCATCAAATCATGAATTTGTGCTATGCTTGGCAAACCTCCTGAATAATTTAACCAGTGATTCATGGATGCGTTGCGATAATAAACACCAGCAGCATTAGCAATATATACCGCTTCATTCGTGCTTCCGTAATCATTAATCACATTAATCACATTTAAACCTGGATAATTACCAGTAATATTTGTCCACGTTTGTCCGCGATTAATTGATTTGTA
>JBJTMY010000178.1:0-13917 GCA_046073825.1 Bacteroidota bacterium | reverse complement strand
ATCAATTCATTCGTTTACTTTATAGAGGAATGCAGAATTTAATTTTATGAAAAACATTCTTATTGCTGGTGGAAGCGGATTAATCGGACAGCATTTAACAAAGGTACTGTTGCGCAATAATTATCAAGTGGCTTGGCTTTCCCGCAAGGAAAGTCCCAATAAATTAATCACTTCTTACTTATGGAATCCTGATAAACATTTTATTGACTCAGCAGCGCTTAAGTTTGCCGATGCAATCATTGTTTTATCAGGAGAAAACATAGCCGAAAAACGATGGACCTCTTCCTTCAAAAGTAAAATCATTTCAAGTCGCATTCATGTTGCAAATACCCTTAAACAGGCATTAGAAAAAAATACGCATCATGTTCAATTTATGATCACCGCCTCAGCGATTGGATTTTATGGAAACAGAGGGGAAGAGTTATTAAATGAGGAATCGGTTGTTGGAAATGATTTTTTAGCAGAAACCACTAAACAATGGGAAGAAGCTTATGAAGGATTTAAAATCCCTTTAGCAAAATTACGAATTGGGGTAGTGCTTGCGAAAGAAGGAGGAGCGCTACCACAAATGACAAAATCTCTAAAATGGGGTATTGCATCTCCGTTAGGAAATGGAAAACAATATATAAGTTGGATTCACATAAAAGACTTGACAGAAATGATGCGATTCATTTTAAAAAATCAGCAAGCAGGAATTTTCAATGCAGTTGCCCCACATCCTCTTTCCAATGCGGACTTCACCTCAGCATTAAAAAAACAAATTAACACACGTGCATTAACGATACCTGCTCCTGCATTTATGATTCATTTACTTTTAGGAGAAAAAAGTGCAATTGTATTAAACTCCACACGTGTATCCTCAAATAAAATAGCAGAATCTGGTTTTACCTTTCAATTTAACAATTTGGAGAGTGCCCTAAAAGATATTTATGAATAATCAACAACCCGTTTCGATACATTGGTTTCGTCGTGATTTACGCCTTCATGATAATCACGCTTTGTTTCATGCATTAAAGAGTAACTACCGTGTGTTACCGATATTTATTTTTGACACGAATATTCTTGAACGTCTTGAGGAAAAAAAAGATGCTAGGGTTCAGTTTATATATGAATCGCTTTTTTCTATTCATCAAGCCCTTCAAGAGAAAAACGCAGGTGTACTCATTTTAATTGGGAATCCGATAGCGTGTTGGAAAAACATTTTGTCGCAGTATAACGTGAAAGAAGTTTATACTAATCACGATTACGAGCCATATGCTCTTCAGCGTGATGAACAAGTAGCAGCATTGTTGAATACGCATAACATCCCATTTCATACTTTTAAAGACCAGGTATTATTTGAAAAAGAAGAGGTGGTTAAGGATGATGGAAAGCCATATACCGTGTACACACCTTATAGCCGAAAATGGTTAAGTCGTTTGCAGCAAACGGGTATTCCATTTTATGATTCTGCTTCGTTATCTTCTAACTTTTACTCCTTTACAAGCAACTTTCCTACGTTAGAAGAAATCGGATTTGAGAAAAGCAACATCCAATTCCCACCTGCCACTTGCTCAGATGCTATAATACGAGATTATGCTGAACAACGAGATATTCCTGGCATAAACGGAACTAGCCGCTTAGGACTTCATTTGCGATTTGGAACTATCTCGATTCGTGAAACGGCGCGAAAAGCACAACAGCTCAGTGCTAGCTGGTTAAATGAATTATGCTGGAGAGAATTTTATATGATGATTTTATGGCATTTTCCATACGTTACTCAAAGTGCCTTTAAACCAACCTATAATGCCATTGCTTGGAGAAATAACGAAACAGAGTTTCAAGCATGGTGCGAGGGAAAAACGGGATATCCTATTGTAGATGCCGGCATGCGAGAATTAAATAAAACTGGGTATATGCATAACCGTGTGCGGATGATTGTAGCAAGTTTCCTAACTAAACATTTGTTAATCGACTGGCGATGGGGAGAAGCTTATTTTGCTTCTAAACTACTTGACTTTGATTTATCAGCGAATAATGGAGGTTGGCAATGGGCTGCAGGATGCGGTTGTGATGCAGCTCCTTACTTCCGAATTTTTAATCCTTATGAACAAACAAAAAAATTTGATAGTGACTTTAAGTACATTCGGAAATGGGTTCCTGAATTTCAGGATTTCAGCTATCCGCAACCGATAGTAGATCATAAAATGGCACGTGAACGATGTTTAGCTACTTACAAAAGCGGATTAGGCAGGGATTTATGATCGAATAATTTCTCCGTCTTTCAATTCAACAATACGGTCACTCTTGTCTGCAAAATCATCATCGTGCGTCACAGCAATTATTGTTTGTCCGTAGTTTTTTGACAACTCCTGAAAAATATCGAATACAATTTTTGTATTCTTACTATCTAAATTTCCAGTGGGCTCATCACCCATAATTATTAAAGGCTCATTGACAAGTGCACGAGCAATGGCTACCCGCTGTTGCTGACCACCTGATAATTTACTCGATAGTTTTAATGCCTGATCACTTAATCCAAGTATAGCAAGTTTTTGATATGCACGCTCTTCAATTTCTTTATAACTCCATTTGCCCAACTTTAAAGCAGGCAACATAACATTCTGCAAACAAGTAAAGTCGCTTAGTAAATAATGAAATTGAAAAACAAAACCAATTTTTTCATTGCGCAATCCCGCCAAATCATCTTTTGTCATCTTCCCAGTCTCTTGTCCATCAATAATTAACTGCCCTTGGTAATCAGTATCCATCGTGGAGAGAATATATAACAAAGTAGATTTACCACTACCTGATTTGCCCACCAAGGTCATGAACTCTCCTTTATTGACATCAAAAGAAATATTTTTTAGTACTTGAAAATTGACAGGGTCAGTAAAAAATTTAGAAATAGATTTTGCTTCGAGAATCTTCATGGCTTTACTTTCTAAAAATTTGAACAGGGTCGATATTCGAAGCTTTTTTTGCGGGAATATATCCGGCAAAAAAAGTAATAATCATTCCTACCACTACACCTTGAATGTATTTTGTTGTTTCGTAAGTAATAGGGAAATAACCGATATCTCCACCCACATAAACATGTTGCAAAATCGTTATAATCACTGTGGCCATAATCATTCCTCCTATTACACCCATCACCCCAACAGTAACTGCTTGTGTAACAAAAATGCGTATTACATCTTTGCCTTTAAATCCCATAGCTTTCAAAATCGCAATGTCGTTTATTTTTTGTGTGATGGTCATGTTCAGAATATTATAAATTCCAAACCCAGCGACCAATAAAATAGTAGTTGAAACAAAGGTGATAATAATCTTACGCATGCGCTGTGCTGCCATTAATGTTTCATTCGCTTGCTTCCATCCTTCGGCTTTATACCCTGTGTTGGCCGAAATTTGCTCCGCGATTTTTTCTGCATTATCAGGATTAGCAATATTCACATTAATATCTGTCACATATACATTTCCTTCTTTTAACAATTGTTGAGCAGCCAGTATATTGATATACGATTTACTCTTATCAATATTACTGTTGTTGGTTTTAAAGATTCCTACAATCTTAAACGCTTTATTCACACCTTTTGATGAGGTAATATTTACATAATCACTAACACGTAAGCTCATTTTTTCAGAAACACCACTCCCAATTAAAATCCCGTTCGGATTTCCTTTCAATGCATTTAAATTTCCTTCCACCACAGTTTCTGCGATAGAATACATACGGTCAGCTTCATCCGGATTAACGCCAGTGCATATACCCGTAATCTGAGATTTACCGCTGTTGTAAAAAATATTCGCATTCACCTGCGCAGTAACAATTTGCACTTCCGGCATTTTTTGGATTGTTGCAATTACTTGTGCAGGATTAATAATCGTGTTTTTTGCAGGAACAATTTTCGGATTTATCAAAAGCATTTTTTTGCCATTACTACTGACTAATGGCTTACTGATTTCATCGTCTTTGTACACTCGAATATGTGGTGTTGTTTTAAAAATCGATTTACTAGACGACTTATCAAATCCCAACAACATTGAATTCATGAATATATAAATAGACATACCCAACACCACACCTGCTACTGCTACTGCGGTGAGTTTTTTATTCGTTACGATGTACGTCTTCGCGATCTGTGCGTTTATATTCACAACCTATGGTTTAACAGGTAACAAAACATCTTCCGTTGTAAGTCCTTCGAGCACCTCTACGTAATCGTTAGAGACAATTCCTGGTTTAATGATTACTGGTTCACTCTTTCCTTTTACCTTCACTTTATTCCCATAACTCACATACATTTTGGGAATTATTAAAGCTGATTTTTTTTCACCTGCAACAATATTTGCTTCGAGCTGTGTACCATAAAACGACTGAGGTAAACTGTCGATTAATTTAATTTTGCAGATGTACGACTGCGTTAGTAAATCAAAAGAAGGTAGCACTTCGGAAACAGTTCCATTAATGACTTTCCCTTTATTTGTATTTAACTGCAAATATACTTTTTGACCTACGGCTACTTTGGCAATACTGTTTTCATCTACGTTTACCACTGCTTCTATACTTTCTTTATTTGCAATGACAGCGACAACTTCTCCTCTTTTCACATAATCCCCTTTGTTCTTGAATTTCCTAATAATCGTGCCTGCTTGTAATGCTTGAATTTTATTATAATCGTTGGAAACAATGCTATTTTGAAATTGCCCTTTGCTAATTACCTGTTGCTGCTTTGCTTGTAACAATATGGCATTATACTGATTCTTCAACGACATCCAATTTGCATAAGAACTTTTTTCTGATAGCTGCGCATTCTCCATAGCCACCTTTGAAGTGCTTTGCTGTGCATACAACACTTCATATCGTCGAGCTTGCAAAGAATCTTGTCGATACTTGTTTTCTGCAAATCGAATACTCTCTTTGATTTGCAACAAAGCAGGTGCGTTAGCCGACACATTTTGATCTGCCAATTGCAACTGTTCTTTGGAAACTGTTGTATTCACTTCATTCGAATGATTATCGATGGTTGCTAATAACTGTCCTGCTTGTACGAAAAGTCCTTCTTCGATGGAAGAATTGATTAAAACCCCTTCCGTTTGTGCGGTCACATTATAAGCGTCTTTCCAGTCTACGCTTCCACTTGCAAAAACAAGCTCTTCAATGTCCTTCCGCTCAGGCCTTACTTCTGCATTTTGACAACCCCAAATCATCAAACAAAAAATTATTATGATAGGGCTTTTCAGTATAGTACGATTTGACATTGAATAAATAAATTAAAATCTGAATCAAAATTAAAGATTGTATTCTTACAAGGTTCTGATAAACCTCATTATTCTGAGATAAATTTTAAAACTTCGTTTAAAAGCTCTTTCGGCTTATCGGCATGCACCCAATGACCTGCTCCTTCAATCGAAACAAACTGCGCATTGGGATACCAGCTTTTTATCTCTGAAAAACGGGCATCATCAAGATATCCGGAATTAGCCCCTTTTACAAATAAAATAGGAGTATTAACCATCGTAGCCGGCCACGTGCTTGCTCCTACCTCTTCGATTTGCTCGTTGAGTGTTTTCAGGTTAAACCGCCAATCCATTTGTTCCGGCGTTCTCCAATGTAAATTTTTCAAAAGAAACTGACGCGTACCATAATCGTCAATAGCCTCATTCATTATTTTTTCTGCTTCTGAACGACGAGTAATGGTAGTTAAATCGATAGACAACAACGTATCAATAATCTCTCGATGATGGACAGGATACTGGTAGGGTGCAATATCGATAACTATCGCTTTTCCTACCAATGATGAAAACGAATTGATTAATGACAAGGTCATTTTACCGCCCATGGAATGTCCTATCACAACGGGCTGAACTAAATTTAAATCCTGAATAAGTGAGGCTACATCGGAAGCCATCGAGAAATAATCATGCATGTCATCATGAGGCGACAATCCATGATTTCTTAAATCGGCAGTTATGACCTGATAACCTTGTTCTGCCAGCAACTTTGCAAAGCCCTGCCAGTTATCGCTCATGCCAAATAGGCCATGAAAAATCAAAACAGGCTTTCCTTCTCCATAAATTCGATAACTAAGTTTCATAATTGCTGCAAAGATGATAAAATTTGAATGATTGCATTAAAAACCGGATTGAGTAACTTGATAATCCTCTAAATTTGTGGCATGAATACGATTGTGCGTTTTGCCACCAAAGAAGATATACCCAGTGTACATTCTTTAATACAAGAATTGGCAGATTATGAAAAAGCTCCACAAGAGGTAACCAATACGGTGGAAGATATGATTCGGGATGGCTTTGGCGAACAACCTGTTTTTCGTTGCTTGGTGGCTGATACGGATGGAACTATTACGGGAATCGCCATTTATTTTATTAAGTATTCTACCTGGAAAGGAAAAGGCATTTATCTCGATGACATTGTTGTTACCTCATCGATGCGTAGAAAAGGAATTGGCAAATTACTTTTTGATGCTGTGGTTGCTGATGCACGAAGACTAAACGCCAAACAATTGCATTGGCAAGTATTGGATTGGAACACTCCTGCTATTGAGTTCTATAAAAAATATCATGCAGAAATGGATAATGAATGGATTAACTGCAAACTAACCGCAAAACAATTAGCATGAACGTTTTTAAATTTGGAGGAGCCTCTGTTAAAGATGCAGCGGCAGTAAAAAATGCAGGAGACATTTTAAAATTATATCCCAACGATCAATTGGTTGTTGTGATATCTGCAATGGGTAAAGTGACGAACGCTCTTGAAAAAATTGTCGATGCACATATCTATCAAACAGGAACAGCGCTGACTTTATTAGAAGAATTAAAAAAATATCATCTGAGTATAGTTGGCGATTTATTTAATAATCCATCGCATGAAATTTATGCTAAGCTCAATAACTTCTTTGTTGAAATTGAATGGGTGTTAGAAGAACCACCACGTGATTATGATTTTGTTTATGATCAGATTGTTTCATTTGGCGAGCTAATATCGACAGCCATTGTTAGCGCTTGGCTTAATGATAACGGCATAAAGAATCAATGGCTCGACGTAAGAGATTGCTTAATTACCGACAATACTTATCGTGAAGGAAAAATAGATTGGGAGGTTAGCTCCGGATTATTTCAAAATAGAATCGGTGATTTATTCAAACAAACGAACGTAATCATTACACAGGGATTTATTGGAAGCACCACAGAGAATTTTACAATTACTTTAGGTCGTGAAGGCTCTGACTATACTGCTGCAATCATTGCACATATTATGAACGCAGCATCGGTAACTATTTGGAAAGATGTGCCAGGAGTGTTGAATGCAGACCCTAAACACTTCTCAGATGCACAAAAATTAATTCAGCTGAGTTATCAGGATGCTATCGAATTGGCTTATTACGGAGCATCTGTCATTCATCCTAAAACGATTAAGCCGTTAGAAAATAAAAATATTCCTTTATATGTTAAATCATTTTTAGATCCCAATAGTAAAGGAACAGTTATCGGAAAGGACTTAGAAACAAAACCATTAATCCCTTCTTTTATCTTTAAGTCGAACCAGGTATTAATTAGTATCGCTGCAAAAGATTTTTCATTTATTGCAGAAGAAAATCTGAGTGAAATATTTTCCGACTTTGCTCATGCTGGAATTAAATTAAACCTCATGCAAAACTCTGCTATCAGTTTTTCTGTTTGCATTGATGACACTCCTAAAAAAGAAGCTTTAATTGAAAAGTTAAAGTCGAAATACAAAGTAAAATACAACGCAGGATTACAGCTTTATACAATTAGACATTATTATCCTTCTACGATTGAAACATTAACCGTAGGAAAAGAAATACTACTTGAACAGAGAAGTCGTACCACTGCTCAATTAATCACAAAAGATATTGCAAAATAATGGATCCATTAGTTGAAAAAAGACCTGCTAATAAGAGCAGCATGATTATTTGGTTATTCGTAGGATGCTTCATGATTTTTACCATGGTAGTAGTTGGTGGTATTACTCGTTTAACAGGCTCTGGTTTATCCATCACCGAATGGAAAGTAGTAACAGGAGTTATTCCTCCACTGAATGAGTCCGAATGGGAAAGTGAATTTTTTAAATACCAACAAATTCCACAGTATCAATTAATCAATTCTCATTTTACGCTGGATGATTTTAAATTTATTTATTTCTGGGAGTACATTCACCGTTTAATAGGGCGCTCTATAGGTCTTGTGTTTTTGTATGGATTACTGACCTACTATATGCGAGGTGTAATTTCAAAACAATTAATGCCTCGACTTTTATTCATGTTTGTACTCGGAGGCATTCAAGGATTTCTTGGTTGGTACATGGTAAGTAGCGGCTTGACAGAAAATGTACGCGTGAGCCATATACGATTAGCGATTCATCTCACATTTGCATTTATCACCTTCGGATATATTTTCTGGGTGGCTCTTACACAACTATTTCCTGTTAAGTACACTAACAGTTATGCCTATACGCGTTACAAAAAATACGGTTGGGCGTTACTAACACTTGTGATTTTACAAATAATTTATGGGGCTTTTGTTGCAGGAACAAAAGCAGGACTTGTTTATACGACCTGGCCAATGATGGAAGGTGAATGGGTTCCTGAATCGATGACATTCATGTTTCAAAAAGATGGATGGATTAGTTTAATTAATAACATGGCAAGCGTTCAATTTATTCATCGTACCATCGCCTATTTAATTTCCATTTTAGTTGCTGTTCTCATTGTAAAAGTTTGGAAAGATAAACAACTGGTGCAGGGCCAAAAGAAAAATGCATATTTGTTAGGCGGACTTGTCTTGACCCAAATTGTTTTAGGTATTTACACCTTATTGAATAGCGTACCTGTTGCTATGGGTGTTATTCATCAGGCAACCGCATTTTTCGTTTTTGCAGCTACGATTTATTTTATTTATCGATTGGCTTATGCTCCAATGAATGAGAAAGTAGTTTTCACTGACGACGAAGATTAAATGAAATTAAAATCAGAAGATATTCTCAAGAATGGTTATGATCTCTTCGCACAATTAGATCACTCCGAGATAGCTGTGTTTATCCAACCCTATCTCTTCAGAAAAAACATGCCTTCTGTTTTTTATTGGCTATTTAATGTTTTTTTATTGGTAATATCAATTATTAAAATATTCACCTGTAGCATTGGAATAGAAGCATCCTTCGGATATTTTGCAATTGGCTTTTGCGGATTGCTTCCGCTCATTCCTATTCATGAACTAATTCACGGACTATTTTATAAACTTGATGGAGCTCCTTCCGTTCAGTATAAAGCAAATTTTAAGAAGTTTATCTTTTACGCGATGGCTGATAACTATGTAGTGAATTATTTTTCATTTGTTAAACTTGCTTTAGCACCATTTGTTATTATTAATTCAGTTTTAATACTAGCTATCATTTTCACTTCAGGTTCTTTATCCTTTATTTTTGCAGGAATGTTATTTGTGCATACTTCAGGATGTGCTGGTGATTTTGCACTTACTAGTTATTTTGTTGAAAATGGTAAAAACAATCTTATCACCTACGATAACATCAAAGAAGGCAAGTCGTATTTTTATAAAAAGACCAATAATTAGTCATTTCAGTAAATTTCATTCTTATTTTTTTTAATTTCGGACTTCATTCTAATGAACTATGAAGAAGTCGATTGCATTATTATTTTTATGCTGTTTCAGTTTATTTACATCGTATGCTCAATTAGTAGATCCTGTAAAATGGAGTTACCGTATTGAGCAAAAAGGACAAGAGGCCACTTTGATTTTTAAAGCTTCTGTTGAAAAAGGATGGCATGTTTATTCTCAATTTCTTCCCGATGGTGGACCTATTCCGACCTTGTTCACTTTTACACCCGATAAAAATTACACGTTGGTTGGCAAAGTTACTGAACCCAAAGGGGAAGAAGTATTTGACCCTAATTTCGAAATCAAGCTTAAGTTTTTTGAGAACGTAGCTGAGTTCAAACAGAAGATTAAACTAAATTCGAATAAAGCATTTAAATTAAAAGGCATGGTGGAGTCGATGGCGTGCAACGATAAAAACTGCACTCCTCCTAACGCTGTTGATTTTGAATTTGCCATTGCTGGCGAAGAAACTAGTGAAGTAATGAATCCAGCAACAAGTACGTCAACAATTGAAAATGATTCCGTTCAAAAACTTACCGAATCCTTACCAACTGCTGCTGCCAATTCAAAAATCCCCCTTCCTTCGGGAGATATTACTAAACTAGAACCGTCGTGCGATAATGGTGCTGTTGCTCATTCAGAAGATAAAAGCTATTGGGGAATTTTCATTGCTGGAATGCTTGGCGGATTCTTAGCCTTATTAACTCCTTGTGTATTTCCTATGATTCCTATGACGGTAAGTTTCTTCACCAAAAGAAGCCCGACACGTGCAAAGGGGATACGCAATGCCGTTATCTATGCTTTATCCATCATTTTAATTTATGTCACCATTGGTTTTTTTGTGACGGTTACCTTAGGTTCCGATGCATTGAATGATTTGGCCAGCAGCGTATTCTTCAACTTATTATTCTTCATCATCTTTTTTGTTTTTGCACTTTCCTTTCTTGGTGCATTTGAAATTGTACTTCCAAGCTCGTGGGTAAACAAAGCTGATTCGGCTTCTGACAAAGGAGGCTTGGTTGGTATATTCTTCATGGCGTTTACATTGAGTCTTGTTTCCTTCTCTTGCACCGGCCCAATTATAGGAACACTATTAGTAGAGGCGGCGAAAGGGTCGAGTTATTTAGGGCCTATCATGGGCATGACAGGATTTTCTGCTGCGCTAGCATTGCCATTTGCGTTGTTTGCAGCCTTTCCGGGATGGTTAAACACCTTACCGAAATCAGGCGGTTGGCTAAACAGTGTAAAAGTGGTATTAGGATTTTTAGAGCTTGCATTAGCATTGAAGTTTTTATCAAATGTTGATTTGGCATATCACTGGGGATTTTTAAAGCGTGAATTATTCATTGCATTATGGATTACCATCTTCGGATTAATGTCGTTGTATTTAATTGGCAAACTAAAATTCTCTCACGATAGCGACTTACCGTACATTGGAACCACGAGAATTATATTTGCGATTATTGCCATTGCGTTTACGTTTTATTTGATTCCTGGATTATGGGGTGCACCATTACGTTTGATCAGCGGATTCCCTCCTCCTGAATTTTACAAGGAATGGGAACAGCCTTCAGCTGGCGTTGAGCAAGGCAAGGGCGGAGAATCGTGTCCGCATAACTTAAACTGTTACCACGACTACGAAGCAGGCATGGCCTATGCAAAATCGATTGGCAAACCAGTCATGATTGATTTTACGGGATGGAGCTGTGTTAACTGCCGTAAGATGGAAGATAATGTATGGTCGCAAACAAAAGTACTGAAGCATTTATCAGACGATTATGTAGTCATTTCTCTTTACGTAGATGACAAAACAGAATTGCCTGCCAATGAGCAATACATCAGTAAGTTTAGCGGAAAGAAAATAAGAACCACGGGTAATAAGTGGAGTGATATGGAAGCTGCGGTATTGAATAAAAACGTTCAACCATACTATGTATTAGTTGATAACGAAGGAAAGATGTTAGCGGAGCCAAGAAGCTACACTCCTAACGTGGATGAATACACGAAGTTTTTAGAAGAAGGTTTATGCCGATATAAAATCCGATCGAATCAATAAAATTCGAATGAAAAAACAAAGCCCCGATTTAAAATCGGGGCTTTGTTTTTATTATTAAATTTTTTATTTGATTTCAATTGCCTTATTTGCATATCCGTCAGGTGTTAAAACTTTCACCTGATAAATTCCTGTTGACAACCCTGCTAAATCGAGAGAAGTACTTCTAACAGGCAAATTTAATTGGGCATGATGAACTCTTTGTCCGTTGAGGGAATAAACTTCCACTTCTTCCATATACTTACCTTCTGGCAATTCAATGTTTACCTGGCCTGTTGTAGGATTCGGATACATCAAAAAGTTATAAGTAGCTTTTACTTCTTGTAAACCGGTCGTAAATCCATTTAAGCGACCAATGTATGTCCCAATATTAGTTGGCAGCGAGTTAACAGCTGTTAATGAACCCAACGTGATTGACCCGAAGAAATTACCCATCACATAGCAATATCCGTTGTTATCGCTGATAATTGCTTTTGGACGATCATCACTTGTGTTTCCAAATTTAATCCCCCACAAAATCCCTCCATTCGGATTGTATTTAGCAGCGAATCCATCGGCACCACCCATGCTTGCTAAAGTTACCGATGTAGTAGTAGATGTTAGCGTTCCTTGACCGTTACTATAATAACCACACAAATAAATATAACCATTAATACCTACTTCCATTCCTGTAACCACATCATCAGAGGCACCACCTTGACGGCAAGCCCACAAACCCCAACCTTGCGAGTTCAATTTAGCTAAGAATCCATCACTGTAGGTGTTCATCCCATTCGAGGTAATGCTTGAGCTTCCATTTCCAAAGTTTATTGCACCTAAGAAGTTTCCAGCCACATAAATATTTCCATAAGAGTCATAGCCAACACAAGTACCTTGGTCAGTAGAATTACTACCAAATCGTTTCGCTAAATCGAAATTACCGGTTGTCGCATTGACTCTTGCTACTAAAATATCATCAGCAGATCCAGAGCCTGTTAAATTAGTTGTACCGAAAGTTGCTGAAGCTCCTCTTACTGTACCGCTAACATACACCTCAGAAGAGGATGCCGCCACCGAATAAATATAATCCTGATCGGCACCACCACCAGTTGCAGCCCACAAGGCGTTTCCTGCTGTATCTAAAGCAAGTACCATTGCATCCGCTGATCCATTGTTGCTTGCAGGTAGATTAACAGAACCTGTAGAAAAGGACCCCATATATGATCCTGCAACATAAATTTTATTACCACTAACGGCAATAGAATTGAATTCTTGTGCCGCTGCTGCTCCATAAGTTTTCACCCAAATAACCCCACCATTCGGACTTAATTTAATAATATATCCGTCTTTATCTCCAGCTGAATAATAATTAACTCCATTGATATCCATTCCAAAGGAATAAGCCCCTGCTAAATAAATATTCCCTGCAGCATCAATTGCGCTTCCACCTGGAAACATGATATTAGAAATACCTCCAAATCCTTTGGCCCATTGCGGAGTACCGGATTGATCGTATTTAGTTGCATATAAATCGATAGTTCCTACTACCGCTAAATTGCTTGCTCCAAAGGGAGCATTTGAATCAAACTGCCCTGACACTATAATGCCTCCGGCAGCGTCTTTTGATGCGCAAACTTTCGATTGATTATCCAAACGGGCACTTACTGATTTTGACCACACCCATGCAGGCGCTTGGGCATTCATTGCATTAGTAAAGAATATTACTATTGCGATAACAAGTAAATTTTTTCTCATGTTAAATGGTATTTGTAACGGGTTGTTTTTTCTGTGTTTTCCGTAAATCAAAAATAAAAAAATATTGAATAAAAAAGGCCTTATTTTTCAATAAGACCTTCTGTGTTTTAAATGTGAACAGCTCTATTATCGGTGGCTGCCAGGCAGGCTTCTTTAAAGGCCTCTGTAAAGGTTGGATGCGCATGGCTCATTCTCGCAATATCTTCGGCGGATGCTCTGTATTCCATCGCGACAACAGCCTCTGCAATTAAATCAGCACATCGAGGTCCAATCATGTGAACTCCCAATATTTCGTCTGTATCTTGATCGGCTAATACTTTAATAAAACCATCTAAATCCATACTCGCACGGGCTCTTCCACTCGCTTTGAATGGAAACACGCCCGACTTATATTTCTTTCCTTGTGCTTTCAATTCTTCCTCTGTATGTCCTACCGCCGCCACCTCTGGCCACGTATAAACTACACCAGGAATTAAAAGATAATTGATATG
>JBJTMY010000177.1:0-20619 GCA_046073825.1 Bacteroidota bacterium | reverse complement strand
ACCCACTACAATGTCAGACATTGCAGCACGCGTAAAAGCGATTATCGTTGACAAATTAGGAGTTGACGAAAACGAAGTAACCAATGAAGCTAGTTTTACTAACGATCTTGGTGCAGATTCACTGGATACAGTTGAATTAATCATGGAATTCGAAAAAGAATTCAGCATTTCAATCCCAGACGACCAAGCAGAGAAAATTGCAACAGTTGGTCAGGCGGTTGATTACATTACAGCTAACGCAAAGTAATTAATCAGTTTAGTTCGCGCAATGGAGCTGAAACGAGTAGTAATAACAGGATTAGGTGCTATCACACCGTTGGGAAACAATGTTGCCGATTATTGGCAAGGGTTGCTTAATGGCGTTAGTGGCGCTGCTCCTATTACGCTTTTTGATGCTTCCAAATTTAAGACGCAGTTTGCCTGTGAAGTCAAAGATTTTGATCCAGGTAAATACCTAGACCGAAAAGAAGCCCGGAAACTTGATCGTTTCTCTCAATTGGCAATTGCTAGTTCGGAGGAAGCTGTTCAGGATGCCGGGCTTTTAAATGCCGGACTAGATCCCGATCGCATTGGCGTTATCTGGGGTTCTGGAATCGGCGGCTTGCGTACATTCTTAGATGAGGTTTCTAACTTCGCAAAAGGAGACGGTACACCACGTTTTAATCCTTTCTTTATTCCTAAAATGATTGCTGATATTGCCTCAGGCCATATCTCCATGCGTTATGGATTTAGAGGGCCAAACTACACGACTGTTTCTGCCTGCGCCTCTTCTACGAATGCACTAATCGATGCATTTAATACTATTCGATTAGGACAAGCAGATGTAATTCTTTCTGGTGGTAGTGAAGCCGCAGTGAATGAAGCCGGTATCGGTGGATTCAATGCGATGCATGCCTTATCGGAAAGAAATGATTCTCCTGAAACCGCTTCTCGTCCATTCGACGTAGATCGCGATGGCTTTGTGCTAGGTGAAGGATCAGCTTGTTTGATTCTTGAAGAGTATGAACATGCGATCAAGCGTGGAGCAAAAATTTATGCAGAAGTTGCAGGCGGCGGATTAAGTGCAGATGCTTATCATTTAACTGCTACTCATCCGGAAGGATTAGGAGCGTTTAATGTAATGCGTAACGCCCTTAGAGATGCTCAAATGCAGCCATCTGATATTGATTATATCAATGTGCATGGTACATCAACTCCTGTTGGTGATCCTAGCGAAGCAAAAGCAATTTTGAAGTTGTTTGGCGAAAGTGCGTATGATTTAAATATTAGCTCTACAAAATCGATGACCGGCCACTTGTTGGGTGCTGCTGGTGCCATCGAATCAGTAGCAACCGTTTTAGCAGTTGTGAATGATACTATCCCTCCAACAATTAATCACTTTACCGACGATCCTGCTTTTGATCCGAAGTTGAATTTCACTTTTAATAAAGTTCAACATCGTCCGGTTCGCGCTGCCTTATGTAACACCTTTGGTTTCGGTGGACATAATGCATCTATCATCATCAAAAAATTCCAAGCGTAGATTTACGTTTGCTTCCCGATTGTTTCTGAAAAAATTAATTCGCCACAGAGTGGCTATTGTTCTATTTTATCGATGGAATTATAATTCATTCATTATAACCACGGGTTTAAACCCTTTTGTTATTAATTCGATATTGGCTATATAATCATTGATATTAAAATCGAATCCAATAAATCGGCCTCAGTTTATTCGGTTTTTGACGAAGGTAAAATTGCGTTAAACAAATTTAGAAGTTCCGAGCTAGGGAGGAAATCACTGAATTTGTAGCAATTTTATCAAGGAAAAAATTTGCAAGGCAAAAGAATAAAGTGCTCCCGATATTTATCGGGATTGAACTTTTTCTTTGGTTCTTTCATTTTGTATCAAGACAAAAGAAAGAACATCTAAAAGATAAATTTTAAACAACCACCAGAAGAAAACAAGATATCTTTTTTATTGATAAAATTCATGGGCATGCAAATTCAAATTGCATTGTTTCCAAATTTAGAAACATAAATTATATTTGCATCATAAAAATATCGAATCAAAAAATTTTGAGACATGGCAACCAAACGTGTTAAAACATATTCATTAGATGAAATGAAAGATGAATTCATTGGTAAGCGAGGATCAGTTGTTCGTGAAGACTATGAATACGAATTGAGGATGGATGTTTTAGGGAAGATGATAAAAGCTGCTCGTCAAGAGCGAAATCTTACTCAGGAGGAGTTGGGAAAACTTGTTGGTGTACAAAAGGCACAAATTTCAAAACTAGAAAGCAGTGCTAATAGTGCAACCATTGATACAATATTAAAGGTGTTTAGGGCATTGAGAGCCGAAATAAGCTTTAATATTCGATTGAAAGATGAATTTTTCGTTTAACGTAATATCTTTTATTAAATCGATACTGTATTTTCAATCACGATTCATCGGGATCACATTACCACATTTTCAAATTGGTACATTTTCAAATCATCAAATCATCAAATCAACAAATTGTCTCTAATTTTTTTATTCCGACTATTAATTTTATTTTTGATAATGATTCAATCAGCAATTACAGCAAACTATTTTTTCATCAATTATGTTGGATTTTGTTTAACCCAAAAAAATTAAAATAATTCCAGCAGTTATTCATGTTGCTTAATTCCCTTTTTAAATTATTTTTTTCATCCGATAAACAAGAGAAAAATCTTATTCGCGCTCTACGTAATTTATTAGGATTTTATCCTTCTAATATCGCCGTTTACCAGTTAGCATTTAGTCATCGCTCTATTTTGCGTGAAACAGATAACGGAGTTCCTTTGAGTAATGAACGCTTAGAATATTTAGGCGATGCTGTGCTTGGAGCAGTGGTAGCCGATATGCTCTTTAAAAAATTTCCTTATCGCGATGAAGGCTTTCTAACGGAGATGCGTAGCCGTATTGTAAGTCGTGAGAATTTAAAAAACCTGGCTGTTAAAATAGGGGTCGACGAGCTCTTGCAAAAGGAAGCTATGCCTGGCACTTATCGTTCCATGTATGGCGATGCCTTTGAAGCACTCATCGGAGCGATTTACCTCGATAAGGGCTATGCAAAAACACAAAAGTTTATTCTTGAGCGCATTATTCGTATTCATGTTGACCTTCATGAAATAGAACAAACAGAAAAGAATTTTAAAAGCTTAATTTTAAACTGGGGCCAGCGAGAAAAACATACGGTAATTTTTGAAACCGTTGAGGAAGAACAAAAGGATCGTTTGATAAAAGTTCGCTTGCTTGTCGATGATAAAGAAGCGGCCATTGGTGTCGACTTTGTAAAAAAGAAAGCAGAACAAATTGCTGCACAAGCAGCCTGCGCCGAATTAGGATTATTATAATCACTACCTTTTCAAAGTGTGGTTAGCTGAGTTTTTTCATTCGAAAAGATTTAGTAATATTACCCTTCAAACCTTAAACTGAATTAGAATGGAACGTTTTACCGGACTCATTGGAATGATTGTGATATTGGGGATTGCTTACCTGCTATCCAATAATCGCAAAGCAATAAATCTTCGACTGGTTTTAAGTGGACTAGGGCTGCAGCTATTGATTGCAATTCTCGTATTAAAAATTCCTCCTGTAACTGCGTTCTTTCAGCAAATGGGACATGGAATGGAAAAGATTGAGCAGTTCGCGCGTAAGGGTGCTGAATTCGTTTATGGCGGTGTTGCCGTGCAACAATTTAATGGAACGGTAGCTTCTTTTTTTAGTGGAGGATTTGTGTTTGCATTCAACATTACCGCAACCATTATTTTAGTATGTGTTCTAGTTGCTATATTGTATCACTTTGGATTTATGCAACGTGTTGTTGCGATCGTAGCAAAAGCAATGAACTTTATTATGCGTGTGAGTGGTGCGGAAGCGCTCAGCAATGTAGCGAGTGCCTTTGTAGGTCAGATAGAAGCGCAAGTAATGATTCGTCCATATTTGAAAAACATGACCAAGAGCGAACTGCTCGCAAGTATGGCTGGAAGTATGGCATGTATTGCTGGTGGAATCTTGGTAGTGTATGTAAATATGGGAGCGCAAGCAGGATTAGACCTTGCTCCGAAATTAATTGCCGCGAGCTTAATGGCGGCACCTGGTGCATTGGTCATCTCTAAAATTTTATATCCTGAAACAGAACAAAGTCAAACGATGGGAGAAGTGAAGTTGGAAGTGAAAAGTAATTATGTGAATGTGATTGATGCTATTTCGCATGGCGCTAGTGATGGATTTAAAATTTCAATGAATGTCATTGCCATGTTAATTGGGTTCATTGCATTAATTGCTATGGTCGATTGGATGCTTATTCACGTAGGACATTGGTTCAGTCCTGATTTGAATTTAAGTCTGAACTGGATTTTTGGAAAAGCATTTTATCCATTAGCATGGGCAATGGGCGTACCTCCGCAAGATGTGCAAAATGTAGCGACCTTACTCGGACAAAAATTAACGGTGAATGAGTTTGTTGCTTTCCAGAATTTATCGACGAAGGCAGTTCCTATCTTAACAGAAAAAGGTTTATTGATTGTATCAATTGCTATCTGTGGTTTCGCAAATTTTGCGAGCGTAGGAATGCAGATTGGTGGTATTGGAGAGTTAGCACCTGAACGTAGAAATGAATTAGCTCAATTAGGATTAAAAGCATTGCTTGCCGGAACCTTAGCTTCTTATTTATCTGCTACAATTGCCGGCATATTAGTTTAAAATTTCAAAGAGCGGGGTTAAAGGAGCGTGAAAGCGCTCCTTTTTTATTTCTTTTAATCAATGTTATTATATTAGAATTAATTGGAAATTTGAATCGCTGAATGAAAACTACTTTATAGAATATTCAAAAGAATAACGGTAGTGAATTACCGCCAAACTTTTAGAAACGAAAAATAGAAAATGGCTGTTAAGTAATTATCCGATTTTTAAAGAGGTCATTGTTAATGATCCTGCAACGGCTTCATCATTAAAGAATGAAATAGATTCTTTATCATCTTTCAACGCAAGCGTATAAAGCAATGGTAAATAATGGTCAGGAGTAGGGATAGCTAACTGAAAAGCTTTTCCTTGATTTGCATAATTAATCAATGCCTGGTGATTTCCTTCGGAGATAAATTGCTTCATCTTTATACTTGCCTCTTGAGCCCAGTCGTAAGCATAAGGACCAGCATTTAATTTATCCCAAGCTACCATTCTCAAATTGTGAACAAGGTTTCCACTTCCAATAATTAATACGCCTTTTGAACGAAGATTATGAAGTTGTTTAGCCAAATCGTAATGATATTGAGGACCCTTGGTATAATCTAAACTTAATTCTAGCACAGGTACGTCGGCGTTAGGATATAAATGCTTGATTACCGACCATGCACCATGATCTAATCCCCAGCTTTGATCCAATCCTACATCGGTTGCGGTAATTGTATCTTTTACTTCGTTCGCTAATTCGGGAGAACCAGGTGCTGGATACTGAACATCAAATAGCGCTTGTGGAAAACCTCCAAAATCGTGAATTGTTTTAGGGCGCTGCATAGCCGTTACAAAAGTTCCATTTGTTTCCCAATGTGCCGAAACACAAATGATGGCTTTAGGTTTTGGAAGTGTAGCAGCGATGTTGCGAAATCCTTTGACAAAATCATTTTCTTCAATGGCATTCATCGGACTGCCATGACCTAAAAAAAGCACAGGCATCTTTGGAGTGACAATCGACGGATCAATAATTTTATCAATAGCTTGAAGGTTCATAACAGAATGAATAAGAGGAATGGAAACAAGTGATGAAAGAAATTCCTTTCGGGTCATTTAAATTCACAGATAATTATACTCGAAGGTACGTAAAATCATATCAGCTCAACTTATTCTTCGTTGTTTTTTAATTTCATTAACAAATTATAAGCGCCTTTAACAGCAAATAATTTTCCAGTTGGTAAAAACCCTTCGTTAAATTTTACCTGTGTCCATCCATGCTCGCTATTGCCTGTTTTTACTTCAATCATATCAAACGATTTATTTTCTCTTTCAACAAATACAAATTGTTTTCCTTCAAATGTTACAATACTTTCATCCGGCATCGCATAATCCTCTTTGCTTGATACTTCAATTTCTGCATTCATAAACATTCCAGGAATTAAAGAGTGCTCATATTCCTCAAAGTGACAATGCACTTCTACGCATCTATCTTGTGATAAATCTTTTCCAATCAGAATAATCTCACAAGGATATTTTTTATCCGGCTGTGCATTGGTATAGGCAATTAGTTTTTGTCCAATTTCTAATCCTGCTAAGTCTTTTTCAAAAACAGTTAATGCTAAATGTATATCTTTTGGATTAACTAATTCAAATAAGATATCAGTAGGGTTTGCGTATTTCCCAATGTTGAAATTAACTTTGGATACATATCCATCAATGGGTGAGTGTATAGATATAGTTCTTGAAATAGTTGTTTCATTTAATTGATCTGGATTAATTCCAATTAACAAAAGTTTTTCACTCAATGATTTTACTAATACTTTTTGTGAGTAGAAATTCATCGAGGCCTCTTGCAAAATTTTATCGCTAGCTGCAGCGCTTTTATTTAACGACTCTTGTCTGTTAAATTCATTTTGTAAATAAACCAGTTTGGTTTTCGCAGTTAAGTATTCTTGCTGCAAGGTGATGTATTGAGGATCTTCCATCAAAGCGATGCTTTCTCCCTTATTTATGTGCATCCCAGGCAATAGTGTAGTCGATTTCAAATATCCCCCTAATGGAGCAGATATACTTAACATATTCTGAGGTGGAACATCTATTTCTCCGTTAACTTTTAAAACGCATGAAATGCTTTTCTTTTCAATTGCCTGGAGTTGTATTCCTGCATTTTTATATTGTGCATCCGTAAGTTCTACGGAAGTTTCATTTGATTTATTTTCTTGTTCTGGTGCTTGTTTGTTTCCACATGCTGTAACAAAAATAGAAAGTAGAATAAGGATTATATACTTTTTCATGATGGTATTATTTTGATGTTAGGTAATTTAATTCGTTGATGCATACATTTAATTGATACACTGCATCGGTGTAGTTGCTGCGAAGCGTAATGGAGTGTTGAATTAAAAGTGCCCACTCCAAGTAGTTGATTTCTCCTAATGAAAATTTTTTATTTGCTATATCAATCATTGATGCATTGTCCTTCAAGGCTGTATTTTCATAGTAGGAGACTTTTTGATAAACAGCTTTATAATTGTTGATTGCATTTTCAAGGTCCTTCCTCAAAACTTGTTTTTCATAATCATATCGGTCTTGGTAAATTAATTCTTGAATTTTGGCAGCTTTAATTTTTGCTTGTTGCGCAGTATTAAAAAGAGGGAGCCCAATACCAAATTGTAACGAGTTAAAGGAAGTACTACCATCATAAAAAAGATTGTCTGCCCCTGTTCCTTTAATACTTGTTGAATTATATCCTAGTCGTAATTCTGGTAATAAATTGTTTTTTTCTAATTTAATTTTTGATTGAGCAATTTCAATTTGTTGTTGGAATAAATGTAGCTGAGGATGATTATCTATTCCTGTATTTACCTCCGCAAAATCAATAGTGTTTAATGAATCGTTATAATTAGGGATGTAATATTGTTTCGTGTTCAATAATAAGTTGAACTTGTTTAATAAAAGAATCTGTTCATTAGTCAGGTCATTTAATTGCATTGCAATTTGTCCTCTCTGTAATTCAACATCATTTAAATGCATTTTATCTGTTTCACCTGATTCATAACGCAATTTTGCTTTGACAGTAGCCATTAAGAAAAGACTATCAGCCTCTTTTAATAGGTGCTCTTGCTTATGTAAATACACCAATTGAAAATACGCATTACTGATTTCCTTTTTAAGTTGTGTTTCTTTTAAATTAATATTCGCCCGACTTTCTTTATAATTTTCCTTTTGAACTAATTTTTGTTTAGCATATACTGTTGGAAATTTAATAGTTTGAGAAATGGCAAAGGATCGATCGTTATAGGATGAATTAAATTGTCCGTATTGCCCTGAAAATTCTGTATTTGCAATATCGATACTAGCTCTTATTAATTTATTTTGATACCTTGATTGTAATTCAGCTAATTTAACTTCGTGATTATTTTGTTGAGCACTATCTATTGCTGATTTTAGGTTGATTTCATTCTGACCTCTTACATCTTTACTACTAATCAATAATAATCCAATAACGATTATTAAATTATTAACAGTATTCGCTTTCATTTTTTTCATCTGCATATTTTCGAATAAAAGGTATAGAACAGGTAGAACAAAAAGAGTGAGTAAGGTAGCAATTAGCAATCCTCCAATTACAACTGTAGCTAATGGTCGTTGTACCTCTGCACCAGCTCCATGACTTAATGCCATTGGTAAAAATCCTAGAGAGGCAACAAAGGCCGTCATTAATACTGGTCGTAAACGATGCTTGGTACCGTGCAATACCACTTGTTTTAAGTCGTTCGGATAATCATTTTTCAAACGATTAAATTCTGCAATTAACACAATGCCATTCAATACAGCTACACCAAACAGTGCAATAAATCCAACTCCAGCACTAATACTAAAGGGCATTCCACGAAGTGCTAAAAACAATATTCCACCTATGGCAGATAATGGTATAGCAGAGTAAATTATTAATCCGTGCTTAATAGATTGAAAAGCAAAATATAAAAAGATGAAAATTAATAAAAGCGAAATAGGAACTGCTAATTTTAATCGATCGCGAGCAGCTTGTAAATTTTCAAATGCTCCGCCATAAGTAATATAATAACCTGTTGGAAGTGCTATTGTACTCGCTATTTTTTGTACTTCTTTAACAACGGTTTCTACATCTCTTCCTCGAACATTAAATCCTACAAGTATTCTGCGTTTTGCGTCGTCTCGCTGTATCTGATTAACACTTTGTTTGATTGTCACATCTGCAACTTGATATAACGGTACCTGACTCCCGTTAGGAGTAGGGATTAATAAATTTCGAACATCCTCTACATTTTTTCTTTCTTCATGATCTAATCTGACTACTAAGTCAAAATGCTTTTCATCTTCGTAAATCTGTCCACAGCTTTGACCAGCTAATGAAACATTCACCACCTTATTTACTTCTTGAATACTTAATCCATATTCTGCAATAGCATTACGATTATAATTGATTATTAGCTGAGGCAAGCCATCAATAGGTTCTACATAAATATTTTCTGCACCATTTATACCTGAAATTTTATCTCCTAAAATGCGCGAATACTTAGAAAGTGAATCTAAATTTTCTCCAAATATTTTGCAAACCACATCTTGTTTAGCTCCTGTCATAAGTTCATTAAAACGCATCGCAACAGGGTATTGAAAACTATACATAACACCTGGAATTACCTCTAACGCGTTACTCATTTTTTTAGATAGCTCTTCCCATGTATTAGCTGATTTCCATTTTGATTTATCTTTTAAAATAATCATCATATCACTTGCTTCCATCGGCATCGGATCGGTAGGAATTTCTCCACTACCCGTTTTTCCCACAATTTTTTCGACCTCAGGAAATTTATCTAATAATATTTCTGCAGATTTCATACAAGCTTCACTAGAAGTTCGGATATTGCTTCCCGTTAGTACACGTGTTTCTACGGCAAAATCTCCTTCTGGCAATTGAGGAATAAATTCACCACCTAAACCAGAAAAGACAAATAAAGAAAAGAGCAAAAGTGCAATGCTAATCATTAATGTGGTTTTGGGAAATTGAAGGACTTTATTTAAGTAACGCTGTTGTATGGCAATCAACTTATCCATCATTCTATCTGACCAATTTTTATCTTGACTAAATTTCTTACTTAAAAAAACGGTACTCATCATTGGAATGTACGTTAGCGATAAAACGAATGCTCCTAATAGTGCAAACGCTACCGTCTGGGCCATTGGCATAAACATTTTTCCTTCTATCCCTTCTAAAGTAAATATGGGTAAATACACAATTAAAATAATAATCTGTCCAAAAACGGCACTGTTCATCATTCTTCCGGCCGATTTATTTACTTGATCATCCATTTCTTCTTGCGATACTACATTGGCAAATCGCTTATTATGCGTTAAGCTATGCATCACCGCTTCAACAATTATTACTGCTCCATCTACTATTAATCCAAAGTCGAGGGCTCCAAGACTCATTAAATTGCCACTCACTCCAAACATGTTCATCATGATGATTGCAAATAACATGGCTAAGGGAATAACAGATGCTACTAAGAATCCAGCTCTAACATTCCCTAAAAAAAGTACAAGAATGAATATTACAATCAGGGCCCCTTCTAAAAGGTTTTTTGTAACTGTACTGATAGCGCTGTTGACCATTTTTGTTCTATCAAGGAAGGGTTCAAGGATAACGCCTTTGGGCAAAGTAGTTTTGATTTTTTCAATGCGCTCCTTTACATCGCTGATTACTTTACTACTATTTTCTCCTTTAAGCATCATGACCACAGCGCCTGCCACTTCCCCTTCATTATTGTAGGTAATTGCTCCATAACGGGTAGCATTACCGATTTTAACTTCTGCAATATCTTTTAATAAAAGTGGTGTGCCGTTGGGGAGAGATTTTACTACAATCGATTTAATATCATCCATTTTTTGAATCAATCCTTCAGTACGGATGAATAGTACAGTGGAAGATTTTTCAATATACGCGCCGCCAGTATTTTCATTATTTTTTTCGATGGCATTAAACACATCGTTTATAGTAATGTTATTGGATTTTAACGTAGCTGGACGAATAGCAATTTCATATTGTTTTACAAGGCCACCAAAGCTACTCACATCGGCCACTCCTTTTACACCTAGCAATTGTCGTCGAACTATCCAATCCTGAATCGTTCTTAATTCTGTTGCACTATATTTTGCTTCGTATCCTTTTTCAGGACGTAAAACATATTGATAAATTTCGCCAAGCCCTGTTGTAACTGGAGCGAGTGTAGGATTTCCTAATCCTTTCGGAATTTGTTCCTCCGCTTGTTTTAATCGTTCTGTTACTTGTTGTCGAGCCCAGTAAATATCAACATCATCATTAAAAACAATGGTGATGAGAGAAAGTCCAAAACGTGAAAAACTTCTTATCTCTTTAAGGCCTGGAATATTACTATTGGCTTGTTCAATTGGAAAGGTAATTAATCGCTCTACATCTGGGGCCCCCAATGCTGGCGAAACAGTAATTACTTGCACCTGATTATTGGTAATGTCAGGAACAGCATCAATAGGAAGCAGTGTAAATTGGTAGCTGCCATAAATAATTAAAGCAATGGTAAATAGTCCAATGATTAATTTGTTCTTTATAGAGAACGCAATAATTTTATTAAGCATAGTTTAATAACGCTTAGAAATGATAAATGTTAAAAGGGAATAAGTAATAAGAAAATGAATAAGTGAACTAGGCTTTAGGCGGTTGCCATATTTTTCCTTCAAAATTTTCCAAGTAAAAATCAGGCTGTGGTTTTTTATTTAAACTTGTTGAGAAAATAGAAAAGTGATAGGTGTTATGATTTTCATTCTGAAAAAATACGATTACTGCATGAAAAGAAGAGCAATTGGAAGATTTATACGGTAAATCATCATGACGATGATGTTGAGATGCATGATCATGCTGTTCGAAGTAATGGTCAGTTAAGAAGGCGGCAAATGATTCATATTTGTTTTCACTTTTATGTTCATAGTAATGATGCAACAATGCCGGAAGCTTAACAATTTGGTTGAGCTCAAAAACATTCGCAACGAACAATGCGATTAAAGAAAAAACTATTATTTTTTTCACCGAATCAAAGTTAGCCAATAAATCGATAAAATTGTTTTGTTAGCGAATTAGCCCACGATGAAGTAGATTAATCCTGCTGTTTGCTTTATCATTTTATTAGCATTTTAACTCATCGCGAAACCTCGTGAGCACATTAGCACATTAAATTAGTCGTTTGTAAATGTTTAATAACCGAATAATTATTTTCTACTGAGTAATTTTGTCGCGGGGTGGGGCTGTCGTCCCCCCGTGGTATATGTGGCTTTTTTGCAGTTTTTATGTGAAGTGCTTCGAGAAGCGAAAATTCACAATCTACAATTGCCTCACGAATCAAATCAACGAATCAACGAATCATCAAATCAACAAATTTTCAAATCGCCGAATCTTCAAATCCTCAATTGATGGATTCAATCATACAAACACATTCTCCTACATGCAGTCTGTCCCCTGGCAACTTAGCGAATTTGATTTTGCCAACTTTATTGGCACGCATCTTTCCAATTTTATCACCTACAACAAAGGTGGCAACTTCTTGATCTTTTTCTACCAAAGAACCATTGTCAACTAAAGCGCCTTGAAAGATTACTTTCATAGTACGCATTTCTTCTGGAAGCGAATCGTCTTGGAAATTTAATACAGTGACGATGTCTGAGTCTTTGAATTTTTCAACTTCCTTTTTGATTTGATAACGATAGCGCATACGTTGAATGAATCGGAGGAGCTCTCCTAAAAGCCACATGATTAATTCGAATAATTTCAAGACAAGAAGAATGGCCATAATTGCCAACCAAAATGCAGCGAATAGTAAAAGGATGGCGTCTCCTGCATTTCCTTTTCTGCTTCGTCCTCCAAAACCACTACGATAAGTTAACCCAGCAATACCGGTTCGAAAGGAGAATCCTCGAGAGCTGATACTGCCATAGCGGGTACGATAACTTGGTGAAACCCCCGATTTACTAATGTTTAGTCCGAGGCCACCCCCTAAAGAAACTCTTTTTTGAAAACGAAATCCCATTGAAAATAATTTACCATAAAAATATAAATTTATTATTTATTGTTATTTTCCATTGGAAACAATTCGAAGTACTCGATGGCATTCTGATTCCCGTAAGGATATTCACCAAAACGATAAACAATACCATGCGTAGCAAAATCTAAATATTGATTCATGGCCGTCTCATCTGTTGGGTGTTGAGCATAATATAGTAAAATAGAATTGGCACATTCGGCGCGTTTTTTATTATAAAGATCATTAGGAATTTCGGATGTTTTAGAAGAACCATAATGCATTTCTTGGATTGCCGCTCTCCACCTACGCCAAATTTCAAATTTATACAAGGAATACTCCTTGCTATTTAAAATATCTTCATAAATTTTTAACGCTTCTTCTGATGCACTACTATCTAATTTATCGAAGTGAGTAATCATCTGATTGGCCAACTCTAATTGGTAAATGGTTTTTTCTTGGAAGTTTTTGGTGCCCTCAATGATATTTTTTAAAATGCTTAACCCTTTTCCTAAATCTTTCTTTACTATTGATTCGTATTTTGGGTAAACGGGCGACTTGATAAATTGTTTTTTATCGATACGTTTCCAATACTCATCTTCGCTCATTTTTATAAAATGACTCGTAGAATATCTGGAAAATAGGTAAGCGTTGTATTTTTCTTGATGTTCTTTATAATCATTAAAACTCTTCTCGAAGTCTTTGCTGTAATACCCCTTATCTGCGATTACATTATTGATGTCGATGAAACTTTGGACGTGTTCATCTGCATATTTTTTCAAAGTGTCATTATAAAAATGCATTGACTTTAAACTGTCGCAGCGGATATTCCAATTTTTTAGCTCCTTAATGGCAGCAACAGAATCATTATTATATGTTAATCCAAAATCATCTTTATACTGATCTATTCGATCATTCAAACGAAATAAAGTGTAAACATCCCTTAATTCTCGAATTATCCCAGTGTCTTGGATAACAGGATTTGAATTAACTTCTTCTGGGGTTACTTTGGAATGACAAGAAGAAATAAACATTGAAATGAAGGCAACCATTGTGATTGCCTTTGGCGTAAAAATTTTAATCATACAGTTAAGTGGATTTAATGGTGAATAAACCCTGAACGAAACTATAAATTAAATAGTATATAAAATCAAAAATTATTTTATTTCTGCTTTTGGCTTGATAATATAATAGATTGGCAACCCTAATCCTACAATTACTAACCCGCTTACGGTATTGTGGGTTTTAGTTACTAATAAAATAGCGCATATAGCAACGGCTATTACGATATATAATATTGGAAGGATGGGGTAGGCAATAACCTTGTAAGGACGTTCAGCATATGGCTCACGCTTACGAAGAACGAATAATCCACCAATGGTTACAATATAAAAGATTAATGAAGCGAAGGTGCAATAGTCAAGTAAATCGCCATAAGTCCCAGATAAACATAAGATGCTTGCCCATGCTGCTTGAATCCATAAAGCGAACGCTGGAACATTGTTCTTGTTAAGTGTTCCTGCTTTTTTGAAGAACAATCCTTCCTTTGCCATAGCATAATAAACACGGGCTCCTGATAAGATTAATCCGTTATTACATCCAAAAGTAGAAACCATGATTAAGGCAGCCATAAAGAATAAGGCGCCAGCTCCAAAAATTTGTGAGGCAGCTGCCGTCCCAACACGGTCGTTGGAAGCAAACTGAATTCCTTGTTGAATAACATTGCTTCCGTTGGGATCGCCATGTACAGGTAATAATCCAAGATATGCAATATTCGCGAGCATATAAATTACTGTTACGATTGCCGTTCCATACAATAAGCTTTTTGGAATATTACGATGTGGATCTTTAATTTCCCCAGCAATGAAAGTTACATTATTCCAAGCATCGCTTGAGAACAATGATCCAATAATCGCCGTTCCTAAGGCCAAGATTAAGCCCATACCAGAAATAGCTTGTAAGCTCCAAGTTTTATCAGCGTTTTGCAGCCACTGTGTGCTTTCCCACATATTCGAAAAGTTTTGGGCAAAATATTCTTTATTAAGTCCAATGTAAATTCCCGAAACGATAATAAATAATAAAGCTAATAGTTTAGCAGAAGTAAAAACAAATTGAATTAATTTTCCTTCCTTCACACCACGGCTATTCACCCACGTTAGTAATATAATTAACGAGATGGCTACAATATTTGCAGATGAAATTTTTATAAAACCTAAATCAAACAGGATGTTATCTACTTTAATCCATGGAAAGAAAACGCCAGAAAATTTCGCGAAGCCAACGGCCACTGCAGCAATTACACCTGATTGTATTACGGTGAAAACGCTCCAACCATAAAGGAATCCAGTTAAGTTTCCCCATGCACGTTGTATATAAACAAACTGCCCTCCAGCCCTAGGCATCATTCCGGCTAATTCGCCATAGCTAAGCGCAGCCATTACTGTAATAATACCGCTGATTAACCATAAAAGTAAAAGCCATCCTGTTCCCCCAACATTACGGCCCATGTCGGCACTTACAATGAAAATTCCTGATCCGATCATTGATCCGGCAACCATCATTGTTGCGTCTTTGAGGCCTAACGAACGATGAAGGCCATCTTGCTTATTTTGTTCTTCCATGATTGTACTAACGTTTATGACTGTCCGTATTTACTGTTCTTTTTGCCATACATAAAGTAAATGACAAACCCTATTGCCATCCAAATAATTAAACGTATCCAGTTTGGCCAACCTAATCCGTAAATCATTGCACCACATACAATAATTCCTAAAATCGGAACGAGGGGCACCAAAGGCGTTTTAAATTCTCGTTTGATTTCAGGATGTGTTTTACGAAGAATAATAATCCCCGCACAAACCAATATAAAGGCGAATAATGTTCCGATACTAGTCATGTCACCTACAATATCCCCCGGTACAAAAGCTGCAAAAATTCCAACAAAAATTAAAAACAACCAGTTCGATTTATAAGGAGTCTGATATTTAGGGTGTACATCTGAAAACATAGAAGGCACTAATCCATCTTTACTCATCGAGTAAAACACCCGTGATTGTCCCATTAACATAACTAAGATTACGGAACTGAATCCTGCAAGAATAGCTACAGTGACCAACTTAGCTAGCCAACCATAACCTGTCATGTATGTTTGAATAGCATAAGCAACGGACGCTTCTTTGCCTGCCGTTCTGAAATCGTTTATCGAAGCAACTCCTGTTAATACGTGCGCAAATAAAATATATAATACAGTGCAGATTACTAAGGATCCTAAAATACCAATTGGCATATCTCTCTTCGGATTCTTGGCTTCTTGTGCAGCTGTTGATACAGCATCAAATCCGATGAAGGCGAAGAATACTACACCAGCACTCGCTAAAATTCCTAACCATCCTCCGAAATTATGACCTACACCCGCCGCATCAACATAAACTGTTGGGTCAGGAATATATTTCGCGTGATTAGCAGGATTAATATATGACCAGCCTAACGCAATGAACATGATAACGATACTTACCTTTGTAATTACAATTACTCCATTCACGAACGCAGATTCTTTCGTCCCGCGGATAAGCAGTAACGTTAGAGCAAATAATATGAATAATGCGGGCACATTCATAATGCCAGTAGCAATAACATTCCCAGTTGCGTCGTGTAACTTCTCAAAAGGCGAGTGACACCATTCAAAGGGGATATTCATTCCAATAAAATTGAGGAGTTTGTTGAGGTATTCGCTCCAAGCGATACTTACCGTAGCAGCACCGAGCGCATATTCTAAAACTAAGTCCCATCCAATAATCCATGCCACAAATTCACCCATCGTAGCGAAAGAATAAGTATAAGCACTTCCTGCAATAGGTATCATCGACGCAAATTCTGCATAACAAAGTCCTGCTAATGCGCAACCAATACCTGCAATGATAAATCCAATGGTTACTGCTGGACCTGCATTGTTTGCAGCAGCAGCAGCAGTCCTTACAAATAACCCTGCTCCAATGATTGCTCCAATTCCTAATGCAATGAGGTTAGTAGCATTTAAGGTTCGCTTTAAGTTGTTTTTTTCTTCACCCGATGCTTCATGAAGTAAATCCTGCATCGGTTTACGTGCCCAAATATTCTTAGCCATAGTATTACGTTTGATAGTTCAACAAACCTATTTAAAAATTACCACTTATCAAACAAGGCCCTTGGCGGGAGATGGTAGTTTATTAACATCAAAAGCTCATAAATCAGAAAGTAATAAGCAAAAAAAATCCCGAGACAATGCTCGGGATAATAATTACTAATTACCTTTTTTAATACCAGCCTGGTGAGTTACGGATATAACCGTTGTTCTGTAAATAAATTACCAGAATAACCATCAATAACATTCCTATTCCGAATAAAATCATTAACGACTTATATCGGTTAGCCGTGGCTGTTAGTTTATGATAACGATAAATATTGAATACTACTTTTTCTGCTCTAACAAAGGCTCCTTCTCCTTTAACAATGTAATCAAATGCACCATGTTTGATGGTATTAACAGCCACCTCAATTTTATCTTGTCCAGATATCATCACCACTTCTGTTTGAGGAGAAACCACTTTTAACTCTTGTAAGGCTTCAATTCCGTCCATTGCATTTTTTACTTGAGAGTTTAAATTATAATCAAGGAAAATGATTTCTGCCGGACGAACCTTGGAAGCAGCGATACATTCTTCTCCAGTTCCAAAACAATGAATTTCGTAAGAGGGCATATTCGCTTTTAAGTGATCAGCTAATAACTCTCGCTGCATCTGTACATCGTCAACGATGTAGATTAAATTCTTATTTACCATTTTAATTATCGAATTCTTTTAATGATTCTTCTAGTTCTGCTACTATAATATCCAATTGGCCTTTAAGGTTAGATAAAGCAGCAGGAATGCGTTCTAATTCTACTTTTGCGCCCGACATACGCTCAATTTCTTTCAAAAGTTCTTCGGTGCCTTTTGCTCCAAAATATCCTACTTGAGGTTTTAGAGCATGGGCAGTTTGCTTTACTGCATCCCAATCTTTATTCATGGAATACATCTCTAATTGTTGTAAACTTAATGGAGCCCCCGAAACAAACATTCGGATGTACTTTGCCATTTTATCGTTGGCATTTCCTGTTAAACTGCGTAAGTATGATAAGTCTGATAATTTAGTACTGTCACTCATAATATTTTTTTCTTACGCAAATGTATTACTATTTATCGCTGCGAAGAAAATTAAAATGCCTTTTTGTTAGCAACCGATGATTTACCAAATACATCTTTACGGTGCGCAGCGCGATCATCCATCATCGATAATTCGTCGTCGTTCAGGTTTAACTTGCCCATAATCACTAATTCAGAAAACTGATCAGCATCAATATTAGATGTTTTACTAACCTCTTCAAACTGCTTAAATAAAATATCTAATTGAGACAGTTTGTTTTTTTGTTCGTTCGTTAATGCAGACATACTCATTGGTTAATGTTCAATCGTAAATTTAAAGTAAATCAAAAGCAAAAAATTCAAAATCAAATTTGTTTATTAACAATAAAAATAAAATAATTACGTATTAAATAGGCTTAAATAAAAATGATATCGGTGTATACACTTATGCAGTTAAACTCACTGTGTTTCAATGCACTTTGTCCATTTTGAGAAAAGAAAGTGAAATGATTAAAAAAAAGACTTGACAAGGGGATTTTAATGCGTAAATTGCACCCTCGAAAAATCAAGCAATTTTCATGGCAGGTTTATCATTAAAGTGTTAATAACAAACTAGATATGCGTCAACTCAAAATAACAAAATCAATTACCAACCGCGAGAGTGCTTCTTTTGAGAAGTATTTACAGGAAATTGGTAAAGAAGAATTAATTACAGCTCAAGAAGAGGTAGAATTAGCTCGTCGAATTCGTCAGGGCGACCAACGTGCACTAGAAAAATTAGTTCGCGCTAATTTACGTTTCGTTGTTTCTGTAGCTAAACAATATCAAACTCAAGGACTTAGTCTTCCAGATTTAATCAATGAAGGAAACCTTGGGTTAATTAAAGCTGCGAAAAAGTTCGATGAAACACGTGGCTTCAAGTTCATTTCTTATGCTGTATGGTGGATTCGTCAATCAATTATGCAAGCTTTGGCAGAACAAGCACGTATCGTTCGTCTCCCATTAAATCAGCTTGGTGCTGCTAATAAAGTGAAAAAAGCCTTCTCGGAATTAGAACAAAAGTTTGAAAGAGAGCCTAGCGCAGAAGAGCTTAGCGCTATCTTAGATCTTCCAATGGATAAAGTAACGAATACCATGAAGATGCCAGGTAAGCACGTTTCAATGGATGCACCTTTGGTTTCTGGTGAAGACAGTACTTTATTAGATGTATTGGAAAATGGTGACAGCCTAGGTGCCGATTCTGGATTGTTAAACGAATCATTACAAAAAGAAATCAATCGTTCACTTGCTACACTTTCTGAGCGTGAACAAGATGTTATCAAGATGTTCTACGGAATCGGAATTCAACACGGATTATCCTTAGAAGAAATCGGAGAAAAATTCGACTTAACTTCTGAGCGTGTTCGTCAGATTAAAGAAAAAGCGATTAAAACGCTTCGTCAGAATTCCCGCAACAAATTATTAAAAGCGTACTTAGGGTAATATTCTGATTACGAAAGATAGAAAAAGGATGCTGTAAAGCATCCTTTTTTGTTTCCGAAAAATCTAATAATTAAAACAGAAAATTAAAAACCGCAAACACTTTTCTTTTGTTCATAACAAACCTACGAATGTTAAAAAGTAGCATTCCGAACAATTGTTAAAATGATTTGCTATCACTTGCTTTGTACAAATACTTCAACAAAATTTATTAATCCTTAATTCATTTAAATATGGCTACAGATTTTACCCATGATGAAATCTTATTGAAAGAAAATAAAGAACGCTTTGTTTTGTTCCCAATTAAATACGACAAAATTTGGGCGATGTACAAGCAAGCAGAAAATAGTTTTTGGACAGCAGAGGAAGTAGATCTTTCAGCGGATTTAAAAGATTGGGAAAAATTAAATGAAGGAGAAAAACATTTCATTACAAACGTGCTTGCATTTTTTGCAGCAAGTGATGGAATTGTAAATGAAAATTTAGCAGTTAACATGATGAATGCCGTGCAGCTTCCGGAAGCACGTTGCTTTTATGGCTTTCAAATCATGATGGAGAATATTCACTCGGAAATGTATTCGTTGTTAATCGACACATACGTGAAAGACAATAATGAAAAGTCAAGATTGTTCAATGCAATCGAAACAGTTCCTTGTGTTAAGAAAAAAGCGGAGTGGGCTTTACGTTGGATTGAAAACGGAACATTTGCTGAGCGACTAGTAGCTTTTGCTGCGGTAGAAGGAATTTTCTTCAGTGGTTCTTTCTGTTCAATCTTCTGGTTGAAAAAACGTGGTTTAATGCCAGGTTTAGCAACATCCAATGAGTTTATCTCTCGCGACGAAGGTTTGCATTGTGATTTTGCATGTTTATTATATAGCATGTTAAAGCATCAATTACCACAATCTGATATTAATAAAATGATTGTTGATGCAGTTAAAATTGAACAAGAGTTTGTTACTGATGCATTGCCTGTTGATTTAATCGGAATGAATTCAAGATTGATGTCTCAGTATATCGAGTTCGTTGCAGATCGTTTATTAGTGAGCTTAGGATGTCCTAAACATTTTAATAGTGAAAACCCATTCGATTTTATGGAAACGATTTCACTAGAAGGGAAAACAAACTTTTTTGAAAAGCGTGTTTCAGAGTATACTAAAGCGGGTGTTGGAAAAACTCAGGAAGAACAAGAAGTAAAATTCGACGAAGACTTTTAGTCGTA
>JBJTMY010000176.1:0-12845 GCA_046073825.1 Bacteroidota bacterium | reverse complement strand
CAATGTTAAAACAGCAAAAGGAAAAGAATTTAAATTATTAAACCTTCCTTATTTTTTGAGTGGCCAAGTGAGGGAGTATTTGGATTGGATGATGAGAATGTGATTTCACGAATAAGAAAATGTATTTGAGATTTATCGGGTGATGACGGAATATATTCAATCAAAACATCAGATGCGGGCCTGTAGTGTTGTACTTCAGGCCCGCATCTGATAAAATAAAGTTGTAAACCCACATCTGTAAAATAGCATTCAAATCCCCGCCAACACCTTTCTAACGCCATCCACAGCCGTAGAACGGATTAAGGTAAAATCAGTGGCGCCATAAGGTAATTCAGATTTAGGATCGATTAAAAATCTGTGAGTGGCTTTAATTGCGTAATGTACGAGTCCTGCAGCGGGATAAACTTGTAAGGAAGTCCCAACCACTAAAAATATATCTGCCTGCTCAACTACCTCCATCGCTTTATCCATCATAGGAACTTGCTCACCAAACCAAACAATATGAGGACGTAATTGAAAACCTTTTTCACAGTTGTCGCCAAGTTTTAATTCCCAGCTATCCAATTTATATATTAACGCTGGATAAGCGGTGCTCCGCACTTTCATTAATTCGCCATGCAGATGAATGACATTGGTTGAGCCAGCGCGCTCGTGTAAATCGTCAACATTTTGAGTAACAACAGTTACTTTATATTTATTTTCTAACTCAGCAATGGCATTGTGAGCATCGTTGGGTTTACATTCGAGTAATTGTTTTCTTCGTTCATTATAAAATCGTAATACCAATTCGGGATTTCGTTCAAACGCTTCCGGTGTAGCGACTTCTTCAATGGCATGATTCTCCCATAATCCATCCGCATCACGAAATGTTTTAATTCCACTTTCTGCGCTGATGCCTGCTCCGGAAAATACAACTACGTGTTTCATTAAACTATATTAAATTATTTTCCAATCGTCTTCAAAATGAAATCCCCTTAATAAATCACCAATAGGCATTCGTTTTTTGCCTGGTAATTGTGCCTCTATTACGTTTACAAATCCGTCGGCACCACTTATCTTCAAAAATGTTTTTCCATCTGTTACTAATTGATGCGTTAAGAATACACCTGCTTCTTCTTTAGTCGATTTATAAATCTTCATAGCAAAAATAGAATTGTCTGTCTTTTGAAATTCTACAAATGCTCCGGGATAAGGTGATAATCCTCTTATGTGATTATGTATTGCTGAAATCGTTTTTGAAAAATCCAACTTGCAATCTTCCTTAAATATTTTAGGCGCGTGTTTTAATTCTTCTGATGATTTAAAAAACATTTCTTGAGGCATCGCTTTAATTCCGCCTTGCTCAATTTGCTGGACTGTTTTTAAAACTAATCCTGCTCCTATTTGCATCATGCGATCGTGTAATTCTCCTGCTGATTCGTTCTCCCCTATTGAAACTTCTTCACGAAGTATAATACTCCCAGTATCGATTTCCTGTTGGAGAAAAAATGTCGTTAATCCTGTTTTTATTTCTCCATTCATTACGGCACGATTGATAGGTGCTGCCCCTCTGTATTGTGGCAATAAGGATCCATGCAGATTAAACGTGCCTAATGGTGGCATCGACCATAACACTTCAGGCATCATTCGAAATGCAACTACAATTTGTAAATCTGCTTCCAAAGATTTCACTTCCTCTAAAAACGATTGTGCTTTTAATTTTTCAGGTTGTAAAACTTTTAAACCTTTTGATAGCGCATATTCTTTCACTGCAGAAAAAGTCAGTTGTTGGCCACGACCTGCAGGCTTATCAGGCGCCGTAACAACGGCAACCACATCATAACCATGCTCTACTAAACTATTTAAAGAAGGAACTGCAAACTCAGGCGTTCCATAATAGATTATTTTCATTTTTTTAGATATACAACTTCGTTCAGTTTAATTAATTGTCCTCCCATACAAATAGAAACAGCATCTTTAACAAAGGTGAATTTAGCCCCAATTTTTAAACCATTAACTTTTAAAGAATCTGGAAAAGCAGTGGGTTCATAACGTTTATTGAAATTATCCGTCAGTAAATATTGACATCCATCCATTTTACGGTTATCCACCACCGTTAATACGGTATATCTATGCTTAGTTAAATCTTCTTGAGATTTCTCTGGCGATTTACACGAAAAAACCAACGCAAACAACGATAATCCAACAACGTATTTTCTAATGACCATAAGCAATTTGATTCATATTAAATTTCCACTTTCCAGAATAAAGATAACCAAAACAGAAAATCCCCATTAATAGCCAATATACAATTTCCACCATCCACATTGCCGTGGCGGTTGATTTTAAAATAAACGAACAAATAAAAATGTAAATCAGATAAATGGAAATATTAACAATTTCAAGGTTCATCGCAATATTAGTAGAACCGGTTCCCGATAAAGCACTTAACTGTATCATCCCTACGGAAAAAATAATGGTTGAAATACAAATGATTGGAAAATTAACGAGTGCTCCATTAATCAATGAAACATCAGAAGTTGTTAAATGAAACAACCAATTGGGATAAACAACAATTAATAAAACAGTCACGACTCCCACAATTAAACTCATTAGTGTAATTCGCTTTATAAGCCCCATTACCTCTTCTGATTTTTTTTGCCCAATTAGATTTGATACCATTGTATTAGCTGCTTGTGAAAATCCCCAGATGGGTGTCATAAGAACCATGTAAATACTCCTCAACACATTGGAAATTGCCAATTCATGAGCCCCGAGGCGTCCGATTAAAACAAAGAAAATAAACCAAGCCACCATTGAAATGAGATGTTGAAAAACAATTGGTAATGAAAGCAAAGTAATTTGTTTCATCTGATGAAAACTTATCGTTTTAAACTTAAATAAACCATATGCTTTAAACTCTTTGTGCCAGAAGGTATAAACAATAGCATAAAAAGCTGCAATCATTTCCGAGAGAGAAGATGCGAGTCCACTGCCCGCCACACCCATTTCGGGTGCCCCCCAGTGACCTAAAGTAAACATGTAATTGAATATAATATTCAAGGACATCATTAAAAAAGTAGAATAACTAATAATTCGCGTATAGGCGATACCGGTATAGAATGAACGTAAAGCTGTAAGTACCATCATAAAAACAAGGCTCCAAGAACGTGTTAGCAGATAGTCGCAGCAATATTTTGCTACTAATTTATCAGAAACAAACAATGGAACCATTCGAGGAAGAAAAGCATATAAAATCAAAATCATGAATGCGGCTATCCCTACAGTTAGCAGCAAGCCATTATCAAATACCTTATTAATTTCCCTATTCTTTCCTTCGCCATTACGACGGGCAATTAAAATCTGAATACCGGTTCCGAATCCAAATCCAATCATCACCCCAATGAAATAAAACAATCCTCCGAGCGCGGAAGCTGCTAATTGAGGCTCGCCAATACGAGCAACGAATGCTACATCAGTAAAATTAATGACCGCATTGGCTAAAGAACCCAACATAATAGGTGCTGCAATTTGCCAAATGGTATAATAATCAGATTTAATCTTCATTTACTTTGATAAAGAATAAATCATTTTATAATGTGGAATATTAGCTTCATAAAACAACTCCCCCTCTGCTTCAAAACCATTTCGTGCATAAACGTTCATCGCTGCAACTTGTGCATGCAAGTAAATTAATTTTTGATGAGGAGTGACCGTTGTTAATATATGATTAACTAATGCTGACCCTATTCCTTGATTACGAAATTCAGGAAGCACTGAAAACCTTTCCAATTTAATTCCTTTATCGGTAAATCGCCAGCGGGCTGTGGCTACTGGCTGTTCATCTATTAACACTAAATAATGTGAAGCTGAATATTCATGTTCATCATATTCTTCCTCTCTGTTTACCTTTTGCTCTTCCACAAATACTTTTTGTCGAATTGCAAACGCGGCAGCAGCATTGTCTTTCTCCTCGATATTAAAACCAATAATTTTCATTTACTTTTCCATTTTTCACAAAGGTAAAAATTGTTTGTCAAATCATTTAAAGGCTACCCACTGCTTTGCAACATACTGCCCCATTGATTTGCCAGATGATAGAAAGGAGTTAAAAAAACGGTCACTAATAGCGCGTTATTCTTTCTCAATAATTTTACGAAAGAAATTATTGAGGTATGAAATCAGCAACTAAAATTAAAAGTTTACAAGGTTGCCAAACGATCGAGTGTTAATTGAATTAAGGCGTGCATTGACTCTTCTGATTTCTTGCTAAATTCTTGAGTAATACGGTTTGCGACAATAACATTTACTGCGCTGCAATCATGGCCCATTAACTTAGCTAGTCCAAACATCGCCCCTGTCTCCATCTCAAAATTAGTAACCTTCTGCCCTTGATAATTAAAGGAAGTTAGTTTTTCAATCAAATCATGTCGACTTGGCTTTAAACGCAATTGACGAACCTGAGGCGCATAGAATCCGGAGCAAGAAGCAGTAATTCCTTGATGCATGCCCGGTGAAAGCAAATCGAACATTAAATCAGACGATTTTGCTAGATACGATTCAGGAAAAATAGATTTATTAGGAAGATGTAAACGGAAGGCATCAATAATTTCTTTTTCAAGGCCTTCATTCGTTAATTCATAAAAATTCAAAAGGCCATCGAGACCTAAACCATACGAAGAACAAACGAAGGAGTCCACAGGAATATCCTCTTGCAAAGAGCCTGAAGTACCAATCCGGACTAATTTCAAAGCCGTTAATTGGTGTTTGATTTCGCGCGTATGGAGATCGATATTTACCAACGCATCTAGCTCGTTATAGACGATATCGATGTTATCGGTGCCAATTCCTGTGGATAATACCGTCATTCGACTTCCCTTGTAAACACCCGTGTGCGTTATAAATTCTCGTTTATTTTTCTTGATTTCAATCTGATCAAAATAATTACTAACCATCGATACACGGTCAGGGTCCCCAACATTTATTACAATATCACTGATTTCATGAGGTAAAAGGTTCAAATGATAAACACTTCCATCTTTATTTAAAATTAATTCTGATTCTGCAATTTTTGACATATTTTTATTGTATAATTTTGTAGCCGAACAAATATAATAACATACAACCATGTGCGCATACCAAAATCACATTATTATTCCGGTAGACTTCAGTGAACAATCAATGATTGCCTTAAATCAAACTTTTAATCTGGCTCGATTAACCAAATCGGATATCACCCTATTACATGTAATTGACGATGATGTATTCTCTTCCATGCTAAACATTTTTTCACATAATGATTTTAAAGAAGAAGTTTATAGAGAAGGACTTCAATCAAAATTGAACAAATTGGCGAATGATACCATGGCAAAAACAGGCCTTGAAATCAAAACTAGAATTGAAAAAGGTAAAATTTATGATTGCGTTAACGAGGTTGCCAGTGAATTAAATGCTGCTTTCATTGTGATGGGAACCAATGGCACTTCTTCCATTGCAAAGAAATTTATTGGTTCCAATGCTGTTAAAGTAATTGGAGCTGCGCCTTGTCCGGTAATTACCATTAAAGGTAAAGAGCATAATGCAGGATGTAAAACGATTGTACTTCCTCTTGATTTATCAAAAGAAACGAAGGAAAAAGTGGGCAAGTGCATAGAGATTGCAAAATTCTTCAACTCTGTTGTTAAGGTAATGACCGTTGAGTCCTCGAGTGATGATTTTCTCAATAAAAAATTAGAGCGACAGATGGATCAGGTATTAGAATTTCTTCGAGAAAATGGAATTGAATGTTCCGGTGAATTCGTAGAGAACTCGAACGTTGCAGAAGGTGTTTTAGATTATTCGAAGAAAGTAAATGCCGACCTAATTATTATCATGACGCAACAAGAATTAGAATTCACCGATTATTTCATTGGTACTGCCTCTGCTTATATTATTAATCATTCTGATATTCCTGTTTGCAGTATACGTCCAATGAAAAGAAAAGACACCACCTCATTTGTCATCCAATAAAAACATAAATTCTATGAATAGAAGCTTTCATGTAACAAAATTGCTTGTTCCATTTGACTACTCTGAGTCAGCATCCATTGGATTAGAACACGCTGTTATTTTTGCAAAATCTTTTAATGCAGAAATATTTTTACTTCATATCTTGGAAGCTTCTACTTTTCAAAGTTCGCTTACCCATTTATTTTCATCGGTAGAGCAAAAAGCAGAAGCGACATCAAAAGAAAAACTAAATGACATAGCAGAAAAAATTATGCGTGATAATGACGTTAAGATTACTGTTATGACGGAAGTTGGGAAGACCTACAAAATGATTTCTACTATTGCCACGCAAATAGAAGCAGATTTAATTTTCATGGGTACGCATGGCAGTAGTGGTAGCGGTTACAGTATTGGAAGTAATACAACAAAAGTTGTACAAGAAGCACCTTGCCCGGTAATTGCTGTTCAGAACCACGCTGAAAAAACAAGTTACGACACGATTATACTTCCATTGGATGACTCCCCTGAGTCGAGACAAAAAGTACCATTTGCGATGGAAATTGCAAAGAAATACCGAGCTAAGGTTATAGTTGCTGCCTTGATGTCAAGCTCCAACCAAGACTATGTACGTAAATTCCATTTGAAGATTGATCAAGTTCAAGATTATCTTGCTGAACATGGTTGTGAAAGCATTTCCGAAATTTATCAGGGTGATTTATTTAAAAACACGATGAAAGCCTGTGAAGAGTACGATGGTGATTTATTAGTTATCATGACGGAACAAGAACCAGGAATTACCGGCTTATTAATGGGCACCTATGCAAATAAAGTGATTAACAACTCCCGCATACCGGTCATGACTATCCGCCCAGCTGAAATTGACCCAGACAGAATCACTGTAACGTTTTAATTATTTCTTGCATGAGCGAACTACATCAATTGCTTAAAAAGCACTTTGGCTATGATGCATTTCGTCCATTACAAGAGGACATCATTCAATCAGTACTTTCAAAAAAAGACACCTTAGCCATCTTACCTACTGGCGGTGGAAAATCGATTTGCTTTCAAATCCCTGCGCTTGCGTTGGGAGGTCTTTGCCTTGTTGTTTCGCCATTAATTGCATTAATGAAAGATCAAGAAGAGCAGTTATTGCAAAAAGGGATTAGAAGTGCCGCCCTGGTATCAGGAATTTCAAGGAGAGAATCTGATATAATTATTGGAAATTGCATACATGGCGACTACCGATTTTTATATGTTTCGCCTGAGCGATTAAGCAGTGACCTTTTTCTAAAACAATTAGCCAACATGCCTGTTAGCATGATTGCAATAGATGAAGCCCATTGTATCTCCCAATGGGGATATGATTTTCGTCCATCCTATTTGAATATTTCTACTGTAAGAGAATTATTCCCAGATGTACCTGTTATTGCACTAACAGCATCGGCAACTCCGGAAGTGCAATTAGATATATGCCAAAAACTAGGATTCAAAAAAGGCTATCAAACATTTTTAAAAAGTTTTAGTCGACCTAATCTATCGTATATCATCCGACATGATGAAAACAAATACGAGAAAGTGCTTCAAGTATTAAAGACGGTTCCTGGCACCTCGATAATTTATGTGAGAAACCGGAATAAAACGCAAGACATTGCAGCTTGGTTAAACAGCAATCAAATTACAGCAGACTACTATCATGCGGGACTGGATAGCATGACACGTGCAGAAAAGCAATCGAAGTGGATGAATAATGCGACACGAGTAATTGTTGCAACCAATGCATTTGGAATGGGAATCAATAAAGAAAATGTTCGGTCGGTGATTCACTTTGATATTCCAGACGATTTAGAAAGTTATTACCAAGAGGCAGGACGTGGCGGGCGTGACGAAAAGCCAGCCTTTGCTGTATTGATTTACGGTGACAGCGATATTGAACAATTAGAAGAGAAAAAAGAAAAAAACTTTCCAGACATTAAAGAAATTAAACGGATTTATAATGCGCTTTGCAATCACTTAAACATTCCATTAGAATCAGGATTAAATCAAACCTACCCTTTCGACTTTTATCAGTTTTGCAATACCTATCAATTGAATGGAGCTATTACTAAAAGCTGTTTGAAAGAATTAGAATATGCAGGCATAATTGCCATGACTGAAGCAGTTTATGTACCCGCTAAAATTAAAGTTCGATTTGATAAAATGGAACTTTATAATTTCCAAGTGAAATATCAGCGCTTTGACAATTTAATAAAAGTAATACTCAGAAGTTACGGTGGCGTATTTGATTATTATGTCAAGATGAGTGAATATCAAATTTCAAAGCACTTGAACACGGATAAATCAACCGTTATAGCTTTACTAACTGAACTTCACAAATTACAAGTAATCGAGTATTTACCTTCGAGTGACACCCCTAGAGTTACCTTTTTACATGCACGTGAATCGACCAATGCGATGTACATCAATCCAATTGCAATTAAAGATCGAAAAAACAGATTTCAAGTAAGAGCCGACGCTTTTATTAACTACATAACCAGTAATTCTACGTGCAGAAGCATGATGATTGCCTCTTACTTTGGAGAAGAAAAACTAGAGAAATGTGGTACGTGTGATATTTGCAGAGAAGAAAAGAAAAACAAAGAAAATCAAGAAGAAGAAAATAAAATTATTGAGTTAATTACAACATTACTTCAACAAGATAAATTATTACCCATTGAATTGCATCAAAAGATGCCTGAACAGTATAAAAGAAAAAGCATCATCATATTACGTATGCTCCTTGAAAAAGGAATCGTGACTACAGGTTCAGATGAAAAACTTTCGTTAAAAAACAATTAAGCAAAAATAATCGCCGTTAATTTTATACATTCGCTGTTATGGAATTATTTCATATAGGATTTTTAACCATTCGCTTGCTTGATTTATTAGACATTTTAATCGTCTCATTTTTATTATACAAGGTTTATCAACTATTGAAAGGAGGCACCGCCATTAATATTTTCATTGGAATTGTATCGATGTATTTATTGTGGTTTTTATTTGTTAAAATTTTTGAAATGCAATTACTAGGAGCGATTCTAGGACAATTTATGAGTGTGGGTGTTTTAGCATTAATCATCGTATTTCAACAGGAAGTTAGAAGATTTTTAGTTTTACTTGGTTCGAGTTCACTAACGGGAAAGGATAGCCTAACTCGAAAAATTTTACCATGGAATTGGAAAGAAGAACAAGAAATTACTGCAGATTTAATTCCTGTTATCAAAGCCTGTGAAAGCATGTCGAATACAAAAACGGGAGCTATCATCGTATTATCGCGAACAACAGATTTGAAATTTTTTGAGAATTCTGGAGATGCGATGGATGCTGATGTTTCGAAACGTTTATTAGAAAGTATCTTTTTTAAGAATAGTCCTTTGCACGACGGAGCGGTAATTATTCGAAATAACAAAATAAAAGCGGCACGTTGTGTTTTACCAGTAACCGATAACAATGAATTACCCGCACATTTAGGAATGCGTCACAGAGCTGCTTTAGGAATAACAGAACAAAGTGATGCTATCTCCATAATTGTTTCAGAAGAAACCGGAACAATAAGTGTTGCTAAAAACGGAGTGTTAGAAAACAATCTTACCGTTCAAGAACTCGAACATTATTTGCAAAAAGAATATTAATTCTTATTTACTAATGTTTGATGCATTAGATCCTTGTAAAGCATTGGCTCTATCTGTAAATTGTTGTCCTAGCATTTTATTACCTAGATTTTCCCAAGTCATTCCTAAAAAGCGATTAGTCATTACATTGTTCGGATCTACCACATAAGCTCTTTCAAAGTATTTCAGTGCATCTTGAAATTGACCTTTGTTTCCATATACGCTTCCAATATTATTTAATGCATCCGAATAATCTGCTTTAATAGAAACAGCTTTTTCAAAATAAGCGAGTGCTGAATCGGGTTGTTGAACACTAAACAATAAGTTTCCGAAATTATTATTCACTACAGGGTCATTAGGATTATATTTCAACGCTTGATAAAAAGCTTTTCGAGAATCGTCATAAGATTTTAGTTTAAGATATGCCAATCCCATTTGATTCCATGCATCCGAAAAGTAGGGAGTTAACTGCACCGATTTCTTTAAATAAGAAATACCTTCATTCAGCACATTTGCTTTTTCAATTTCTGTTTTACCAGTCAGCTGATTATCTTTTACAAGAAAATTCCCTAAGTAATAATTTGTACGAGCGCTATTTGGAGCAGAGATTAAGCCCGAACGATAAAGTGTTTCATTATTTTCCCAAACGGCATTACGGTTAATCGTAAGAATTGAATATAAAAAAACAAAGGTGTAAACAACATAAGCACCTTGTTTTATATTATAATTTGTTATAAAAATAATAACGGCTAGGGATATACCCAAACTAGGCATAAACATCAATCGTTCACCATACTGCGTACCAATCAATGTAAAGATATTTGAGGACACAGATGCGGTAATAAAGAAAAATAAAATTGCAAGTCCATATCCTTCTTTCTTTAATAAACCATAAATCGCCAAAGCCAATAATCCTGTCAAAACACTTGCAGAAACAATAAATCCAACTGAAGAAATCCCGACAACCGACAACTGTGGAAAAGAGGCATCGAAAGTCAATCCTGATGGAATGACGATTCGCATCAAGTATAAACCTAAAATATAAATGGCGGTGGTATATCGTTCTAAAGAACCAACCACTTTCAACAATAAATTATCCGAAACAGAAGGCAAAGTACCCATTGGAATAATGCCATACACATTTGACCGTGCTATTAAATAAATGATGGTTACTCCGAAAAAGTACAACAACGACACTAAATTTTGTTTCCAATTTGTTGAATTCAGATAATACACCAACAAAGGTAAAACAGCTAATAAGGTAATGGAAGATTCTTTACATAATAATGCAAGGACAAAAAAGATGAGAGAAGAAATTACTTTAATTGATTTTTTCTCCGATAAAAAATCAATATACCGATTAAGGGAAAGCACTGTAAAAAGCATGGCAAGAATTTCATCGACACTTTTAATGTTAGCCACGGCCTCCGTATGAATAGGGAAAGCGAGGAAGAGAAGGGTTGCAAAAAAAGAATGTAATAAATTCCCTTTTAAAACTCGTTGACAAAAACCGAATACCACTACCGCTAAAAATGCATAAAGAAATATATTTGTCCAATGCGCCAAATGAGGATTATTAGGCGCAACTGACCATTGCATTGCAAATAAAGCCTTTGGAATAGGACGATATAATTCATCGGAAGCCATGTAACTTCCATATCGATAACTCGTTTTGAAAATCTCTTTTAGATCACCTTTTTGTGTGCTTCTATTTTCAATGATTGAAGCATAATCATCAAGTGCGTAATCAAAATGAGCTGTATTAAGATACAGCACTATTGCAAACAAGGCAACTATCCAACGGTAATATTTAGAAATAGAAGTAGAAGAGAACTGCTGTTTTTCATTTAAATTCTTAGAAGTAGTATTTGAAAACTTTTCTTTTCTAGTTAACTTTTTCGATTCAGTCATATCAACAATTTTTAGTTATAGAAGTATTGTTTGCTTGTTGCAGTTGTTTAATCAACATTTCGTCTGTCATATTCAGTGATTCTAAAAGCATTTTTACTTCTGGAGTCATTTTATGATTAGGAAATTTAATTATGAATCGAGTATAATATTCTCTTGCGGCATTCTTATCATGCAGATTATTTTCAGAAATAAATCCTTGAAGAAAAAGAGCACGAGCACCTTTACGATAAACAGTAAAGCGTTGCGTATTTCCATAAAATTCAACAGCTTGTTGATACTTACCAAGTCGAACACTTAACTCAGCGGCTTTAAAGAAATAGTCGGCACAACAAGTATCATCTTTAAACTGAGAGCAATAATTTTCATAAAGGTGAATTACTGAGTCGCAAGCGGCCGTATCCGTTGTTGTACTATTTGCAATTTTACTTTCCATCGCTTTAATTCCTGCTTGCAAGTTTGATTGACTTTGAGTACATGCTACCATTAATAACATGGTACAAAACAAAAGAATGTTGAATCTATTTTTCATATTATTTAAAAGGGCTATCTGGTTCTTTGGCCATGTGATTATACACTATTTTATCGAGCCATCCAGGAATAATTTTATTTAAAAAAACGGTCAATTTTCCGTTAAATGTCAATATTAAATCTCGTTTTCTTTTTTTCACTGCAACAAATATGGCATTTGCTACTTCTTCTGCAGACATCATCTTTTGTTCATCGCGAGGCGACTCCCCTTGTACGTGACCGTTAGCAGCCAATGCGGTTTGACGGATACGCGATGCCGTGAACCCAGGACATGCAACCAATACGTGTAAATCTTTCTTTAGATTTTCAGTGCGTAAAGTCTCTAAAAATCCTTCCAAGGCAAATTTAGAAGAGGAATAACCTGTTCTTCCAGGCAAACCTTTTTTACCTGCTATTGAAGACACTCCTACTACACTACCTTTATTAGCCAGAATAGATGGCAACGCATACTTTGTACAATAGACGGCGCCCCAAAAGTTAGTATCCATTACTTGACGAATCACCTTTAAATCCAAATCTTCAAATAACGCACGCATTGAAATTCCGGCATTATTAATTAGCACATCAATCCTTCCATATTTATCAAGAGTTGTTTGCACTACTCTTTTACAATCCTCTTCAATACTCACATCGGCCTTCATTCCAACGGCTGTATTCGGAGCTTTACTCATGCTAGCCATCGCAGCAGAAAGTCTGGACTCATCTCTTCCGGTAATGACTACCTGATACCCTTCATGATAAAACTTCTGAGCGCAAGCTAATCCAATACCTGAAGTACCTCCTGTAATTATC
>JBJTMY010000175.1:0-9009 GCA_046073825.1 Bacteroidota bacterium | reverse complement strand
AGCGCGTTCTTTTGATAAATGCTATGTATGAACTGGATGAACCGGGCAAGCAGATCCGTAACCTCCTGTAAGTTGTATGGCGGGTTGAAATGCTTTTCGTGCCGAAACCCAGCAATGCGCGTCCAAAAGCCCATTCAGCTCTCCATACAAGGCACCAGCCTGGCCGAGTTGGGCAAGCTATTAAATGGCCAAATCAGGAAGCACGTCTAACAAGAAAGATAGAGAAAAGCGAAAACAGAAAGAAAGAAAGGAAAAACTCGAGAAAAAAGCAGAGCGTAAAAACACGAAGTCGAAAACATTTGATGAAATGATTGCTTATGTGGATGAATTTGGCAGAATTTCGTCTACCCCTATTTTAAATAAAACTTCTGTTGATGTAGAGAGTATTGAAATTTCAATATCCAGAAAAACAGCAAGTGAAGAAGACGAAATTAATACGGGTACAATCTTTTCATTTGACGAATCGAGAGGGTTTGGATTTATAAAAGACGCCATCAGCAAAGAGAATATTTTTGTCCATTCGTCTGCGTTGAGTTCACCCGTTAAAGTTGGCAATAAAGTAACATTTGACATAGACAAAGGCGACCGAGGCTTATTTGCCAAAAATGTAAAGCTATTTGTTTAAAAAACGTTGCTGATAATTTTTAAGTGAATCAACAATAAAAAATCATTGAATTAATTAATTACAATCAATAAAAAGCCCATATTGATAATTACCAATATGGGCCAGTGATTATTAAAGAATCTAACTATGCTAATCTAACATTAACAGCGTTTAAACCTTTTTTTCCATCTTGTACATCAAAGGTGACGTTGTCATTTTCTTTGATATCTTCTTTCAATCCGCTTACGTGAACAAAGATTTCTTCACCTGTTTCAGCATCTTTAATAAAACCAAATCCTTTAGTTGTGTTAAAGAATTTAACTACTCCATTTTTCATTTTTTAATTGTATTAGATAATTCAGTAACAAATATACACTTAATTAAACAACTTTTCTAATTAATTCAAAATAATCCTAGTAAAATTCAAATTCAAGCGGCCTCTCGGCCTAGATTATACAAGTAGTTCCCTGTAACTTATTGCTCTTTAAAAGACGCTCGCTTTATACGATCATTAATAGCTAAGCCTAAATCGGCTTCGGGCAACAAAAATGCATAAATTGATTTTATGCTTGTATCAGCATCTAACACTCTAAGAAAAGAAAATAAATTAGAAGCTGCCTCTTTGTAATTCGAGGTGGCGGATAAATTATAAACTCGTTCGTTGCCAATGGGCAAATAATTTCCAAAAACGATAATAGCCGTTGAATTATCACTTGAAAAATTGCGATTGCCCTTATTTAAAAGATATAAAGGTTTTTGCGGAGCATAATGACTTTTCAGCATACCGGGAGCTTTCGGATTGGAAGAAGTATTAACATCTACCTTAATATCGCCGCATACCTTGCGTATATCCTCCAGCGTTAGCCCACCTAAACGATAGACCACCGGCATTTCACCCTCAAATCCAACAATAGTACTTTCCACACCAACATCACAACTCCCGCCATCTAATATCATCGGAATTTTATGCTGTAACTGGTCGTAAACATGCATAGGTGTGGTAGGACTAATATATCCAAAGGGATTGGCACTTGGTGCGGCTAAAGGGAAGTCCAAATTTTGAAGAAGCCTCAATGCTAATGAGTGATTTGGCATTCGGATACCCACTGTATTGAGACCGGAGGTCACTTCATCAGGAATAATCGGTTTTTTATCAAGGACAAGTGTTAATGGTCCCGGCCAAAAAGCATTCATCAGAATGGCAGCAGTTTTCGGAATACGTTGTACGTATTTTTCAACATCAGATTGGTGACCGATGTGAACAATTAAGGGATCAAATGAAGGACGTTGCTTCGCACTAAATATTTCCATTACAGCTTGTTTATTTAGTGCATTGGCAGCTAAGCCATAAACCGTTTCTGTTGGAATAGCCACCACTTCGCCATTGGACAAAAATGATTTAGCGAGCTCAACAGAAGATGAAATAATTGTTTCCACACGGCTAAAATACAGAATGTGCGTTAATAGTTATTATTTATCAATATAAATGCTAATAAGAATCAACATAAAATAACAACTAAACTTTGGTATTCATCGTAGTAATTCGCAGTTTTGTTTAAAATTTTACATCCATGGAAAATACAAATAATCACTTGAAAGGCGGAGCTTTTTTAATTAGCGAATCAGATTTTAATGCGAATTTTATTCCTGAAGAATTTAATGAGGAACATAAGTTAATGGAAGATGCAGCTCACGAATTCTTAAAGCAGTATGTGAGTCCGCAGTTAGACAAAATAGATGCAATGGAACCAGGTTTAATGCCGTCCTTACTCGATAAAGCAGGAGAATTAGGGCTTTTAGGAGTGGCTATTCCTGAGCAATATGGAGGTTTTGGAAAAGACTTTATTACTTCAATGTTAATGACCGAAGTTTTAGGAGCTGGTCATTCCTTTTCGGTAGCCATGGCTGCTCATACTGGAATAGGAACACTGCCTATTTTATATTTTGGCAATGATGTACAGAAAGAAAAATATTTACCAAAACTTGCAACAGGTGAATGGAAAGGGAGTTATTGTTTAACTGAACCAGGGTCGGGATCGGATGCGTTAGCAGCCAAGACCAAAGCGATATTATCTGAAGATGGGAAGCACTATATTTTAAACGGACAGAAAATGTGGATTACGAATGCAGGATTTGCAGATGTATTCACTGTATTTGCCCAGGTTGATGGCGATAAGTTTACAGGATTCATTGTAGAAAAAACTTTTGAAGGAATTTCTTTAGGGGAAGAAGAGCATAAAATGGGGATAAAAGGGTCCTCTACGCGACAAGTATTTTTTAGTGATTGCAAAGTGCCTATAGAGAATGTGCTTGGCGAAATTGGCAAAGGACATTTAATAGCCTTTAATATTTTAAATATTGGACGAGCAAAGCTTGCTGCTGCTGCTTTGGGTGGTGGAAAGCAAGTAGTAAATCAATCGGTGGAATATGCGAATACACGTACGCAATTCAAGTTGCCAATTGCCAAGTTTGGAGCTATCCGACATAAATTAGCGGAGCAGGCTATTCGAACCTTTGCAGTTGAATCGGCTATATACCGAGTGAGTGATTTGATTGAAGCAAAAGAAATTGAATTAGAGCAATCGGGAAAAAATGCAAGCAGCGCACTTTTAGGAGCTGCGGAAGAATATGCTGTTGAATGTGCGATATTAAAAGTTGCGGGCTCGGAGTTGTTGGACTATGTAGTGGACGAAGGAGTGCAGATTTATGGAGGATATGGATTTTCGGCCGACTTTCCTATGGATCGCTCCTATCGTGATTCGCGTATTAACCGAATTTTTGAGGGCACCAATGAAATCAATAGATTGTTAATTGTAGATATGCTTTTAAAGCGTGCAATGAAAGGGGAATTAGATTTAATGACTCCAGCCATGGCAGTTCAAAAAGAGTTAATGTCGATTCCAGATTTTGGAGCGGAAGAAGAAGTATTGTTCAGCAGCGAGAAAAAAACACTTTCGCAATTGAAAAAATCTATTCTTATGGTTGCAGGAACAGCAGTTCAGAAATATATGATGTCGTTAGCTAAAGAGCAAGAGATTTTGATGAATGTTGCTGATATGGTGATTGATGTTTTTGTTGTGGAATCATTGTTATTACGATTACAAAAACTTGTTGTAATAAAAGGAGAGGCCGCGTGTGCTTTAGAATTGGATATTTTACGAGTTTATTTAAGCAATGCCATTGACCGAGTAAATGTAAACGGTCGGACTGCTGTTAACTCCATGTGTGAAGGAGATGAACAAAGAATGTTATTGATGGGAATAAAACGATTCACCAAACCATCGATGTTTAATGCGAAAGATGCAAGACGACGTATAGCCGCCGCGTTATGTGAAGCAAATCGATATTGTTTTTAATTAAATTTTGATTGAAAAAAATTGCCTTTTGCATTTTACTTTTATTGCTAATTTTAATTAGTTGGCAATATGCTTTAATACACTATGCGCTGGTGCAATTATCAGGGCAATTATCGTTAATCTATCATACTAAACCCATCGAAGAAGTATTAAAAGACAAAAACTTCCCGAAGGAAAAGAAAGAAAAATTGTTGCTAATTGCAGAAATAAAAGAGTTTGCAGTTAACGAACTTGGATTTAAGTCCAATGACAATTACACCACCTATTACGACCAACAAAATAAACCATTGATGTATGTAGTAAGTGCTTGTCCGAAGTACAACATGCAAGAATACGAATGGCAATTCCCAATTGCTGGAGCATTTACTTATAAAGGTTTTTTTATTCGTGAAATGGCGGAAGAAGAAGTAATTGCAAGACAAAAAGAAAGTTTAGATGTTTATTTAGGAACTGCTTCTGGTTGGTCAACATTAGGATGGTTAAAAGACCCTGTATTATCTGGAATGCTTAACAAGAGCAAGGGCGAATTAGCCGAATTAATTATTCATGAGCTGACGCATTCTTTCAAATACGATAAAAATGCTGTTACCTTTAATGAGAACCTCGCCACCTTTATAGGTCAAAAAGGAGCTATTGCATTTATCCGCCACCGATTTGGACCAAGATCGAAAGAGATGCAAGACTACCAAGACCTTTTGCATGACAATCAGCTATTCGACGAACGAATGAATCAAGGGTATTATGAGTTAGACAGCTTATATAAATCATTTGGATCCAATAAATCTGACAAAGAAAAAAGGACCCTTAAGAAAGCACTTATTGACGAAATAATCAATTCGATCAATCAACTTGAATTAAGAGATAAAAATCGATTTCAATACATACTAGCGCAAAAACACAAGATCAACAATGCCTGGTTTGCCTCCTTCAAGAGGTACAACACCTTGCAATCAACCTTTGATAAGAGCTTAAATAGCGCTGGAAATGACCTTAAAAAATGGCTAAAATCGACCGACTTTTCAGGATTTTCGAGTAAAGAAGGAAAATAGCCGCATGAACGGCCTTGTTTTTCCTCAAATAATTTGGTTTTTCATTCAATAATTTCCCTAAATTCGCTCCCCTAAATCCACAGCAAAAAAGAGCATGGCGATTACAGCAATTTCAAAAAAATCTAAAGCTGCCAAGCAAGTAGCAAAGGCGCTTATATTAATCGTAGAAGATGATGCATTACAATCAGAAATTCTGAAAGATCATCTAGAGGGCAGTACAGAGAACTGTACTATTTTACAATTCGCAAGTGGCGAAGAGTGCCTAAAACAAATCGGGAAGAAAAAGCCAACGATTGCCTTCATCGATTACAACTTGAATTCGAAGAACGCAAAAGCGATGGACGGATTAAAGCTTTCAAAGAAAATCAAAGCTTTACATCCGAAATGCGAAACCATTCTTCTATCCGACAAAAACACTGAGAAAACCATCAACGATGCTTTGAAAAACTCTTCCGTAAAATTTATAGCAAAAGGTGAGAAATCATTGGACTTAGCTTCTGCTGCGGTTCAAGACACCACCAATCCTTTCCAAGCAATGATTCAACGCTTTGACATTGCGTCAAAAATCATTGGATTAGAGCAGGACGTTTACAATGTAATAAAGAACCCATCGAAATTAGTTGAAGTTAGTTTGCCAATTAAAATGGATGATGGCACGATTCAAACTTTTGACGGTTATCGCGTAATTCACTCCACAGCTTTAGGGCCCTCAAAAGGTGGGATTCGTTATTCTACTGCTGTTGATGCTGATGAAGTAAAAGCGTTAGCGGCTTGGATGACCTTTAAATGCGCGATTGCCGATATTCCTTACGGTGGTGCCAAAGGCGGAATCAACTGTGAGCCTTCCAAAATGTCGGTTGGTGAATTAGAGCGATTAACGCGTGCATATACTGCGGCGATGCAAGATATTTTTGGTGTTGACAAAGACATTCCTGCGCCAGATATGAATACAGGTCCGAGAGAAATGGCTTGGATAGTTGATGAGTTTAGCAAAATAAAAGGTGGATTTACACCTGGAATTGTTACTGGTAAGCCATTACATTTAGGTGGATCATTAGGGCGTGTAGAAGCTACAGGGCGTGGGGTATGTACGTCGGCGTTAGAAGCATTATCAAAAATGAAAATATCGCCTAAGAAATGTAAAGCAGCTGTACAGGGATTTGGAAATGTGGGATCGATTACCGCGAAGCATTTTGCGATGCATGGAATTAAAGTTGTTGCGATATCTGATCACACCTCAGCTTTTTACGATCCGAAGGGAATTGACATTGAAAAAGCAATGGCTTATCGCGACAGCAACAAAGGCGTATTAAAAGGATACAATGGAGGTAAGTTAATTACGAACACTGAGCTTTTAGAATTGCCAGTTGAAATATTAGCTCCATGTGCGTTAGAAAATCAAATTACCGCTTCCAACGCAAGTAATATAAAAGCAAAATTAATAGTTGAAGGTGCGAATGGACCAACAACCGCAGGTGCTGACGACATTCTCAACAAGAAAGGAATTATCGTTATTCCAGACATTCTTGCTAACGGTGGCGGAGTAACGGTATCGTATTTTGAGTGGGTACAAAACAGAACAGGATACTACTACAGTGAAGAAGAAATTAACAAACGTGCAGACCGTTGGATGAAACAAGCATTTGCGAATGTATGGAATGTATCTACAAAACATAAAACATCAATGCGTATTGCTGCTTATGTTTTCGCTTTAGAAAAAGTAGCAAAAGCTATTCGTTCAAGAGGAAGTTATTAATTATAAGAATAAAAACACAAAACGCAGGTTGAACAAAAATCAACCTGCGTTTTTTAATAAACAACGCCATGACTATTCACCGCGAAGGATACACGATACTTAGCGTATCGGCAATTATCATGATTGCACTGAATGCCATTACCTATTACACTTTAGGAAGTTCCCACTGGCTTTTTATTGGTGTTTTAACATTGTGCATCATCTTATACATTTTATTTCTTCAATTCTTTCGTTATCCGAAGCGCGATTTAACATTAGGTAGCAATTTAGTAATTGCGCCAGCCGACGGTAAAGTAGTAGTGATAGAAGAAGTTTTCGAAGCTGAATACTTCAAAGAAAAAAGATTACAGGTTTCCATTTTTATGTCACCCATAAATGTTCATGCCAACTGGTATCCTATTTCCGGGTTGATTAAATACGTGGCTTATCACAAAGGCAAATACTTAGTAGCATGGCATCCGAAGGCGAGCACTGAAAACGAACGCAGTACTATCGTCATTCAAAAAGATGATGGTCGTGAAATATTATTACGTCAGATAGCAGGTGCTTTAGCAAAACGCATCGTATATTATCCTTATGAGAATGATAAGGTAAGACAGTGTGGAGAAATGGGCTTTATAAAATTTGGATCTCGCGTAGATTTATATTTTCCAATAGGAACAAAAATCACTGCGCAAATAGGGCAAAAAACAACCGGTGGAGTAACTGTAATTGCAGAAATGTAAAATTTACTTATTCCATTGTTGAATTGCAGAAAGGAGTACAATGCGATGAAATATTCCTTCATCCTTAAAATCGGGTTTGGAGTATTCTTGAAATAATTGTTGAACTCCCTCCTCACCCACTTCCAATCTTAGCATTTGTAATTTTCTATTACGTTCTGCTTGCATACGATAAGCACGTTGATCGAACGCCGACATAGATTCTATTGTAGTATCATTAACTGACTGCCTAAAATCACCTACACCATTATTCGCCTTAAGTTTAGCAAAGTAGTCGCAGTATTTTATACTTTTAATAAAGTACGCTGACGACTTATGAAAAAGTCTATGACAGTACGTATTAACTCCCGCCTCAAAGGCTCCAGAGTCGCACGTAACCATTGACTTTCTGCCAAGGCTACTATCAGGCCCTGACCATTGTAAATCGTTGTATAAAATAGTATTTTGTTTAACCAAAGAGGCGATGTTACTATTCCAGAAATTTAATGGATCTTTTTTATTCACGGTCAATTCCGTTTGAATTCCACCAGTAATTGCGGCGATACGTTTCCAGCCTGCCATTTCAGATGCTTTATTTGCAGATTTAGTAACGAACACTGAATTGACGATTATCTTTTTCTCTACTGCACTTTCACATATTTTCACATATTCGTAACCGTTAGATGACACAGAGCCATTTCCAACAATATAAATTAGCTTTAATGCATTATCCTTCTTAGACCACGACATATCACTTACAGCAATAGACAATGCAGCGCTCACTATCTGATCACCTTTTTCAATTGAAGGTTTTAATTTGTATAATTCTGCATCGATATAATCCAAATTATATGTTAAATCAGAAAACACTTTAACATACCCATTACTCTTTCCAAAACTTGGCCTTGAAAAACAAACTACGCCCAATCGGAAATCGGGCTTCGGTTGGAGCGCATTTAATTCATTGGCTATTAACCATAGATTATCACGAACATCATTTACCAATCCGTTGGTACTTCCACTTAAATCAAGACAAAAAACAATATCCAATGGTCTGGTAATTTCCTTTTGTGCTCGAGTGCAAAGAGGAAACATCAGCAAACATGCTATTAAAAAATAAAATATTTTTTTCATTGAATCATTCAAAATTATTGAATGCACCTATACAAACATCCTATTTAAAAAAATGCTATCAACATTAAAAACACAGATATTAACAACTTACAACAACTGCTTTACCACATGTGAAAGAGACAATAAGGCATCCTGGACTTTCCAATTCCCTCGATTGCGTGGTTCAACATAATTACTTATTGCACGAATTTGCAATGCAGGGATATTAAGCTGATTAGCCACATAAAAAACAGCGGCCCCCTCCATTGATTCAATATCACAAGAATAATAAGCTGATAGTTGGCTCAATGAATTCAAGGAACCCGTGACAGTTTGAACGGTGAGCCCTGTTACTTTTTTAAGATTATCTAAAGAAAATAATGACTCTTTTGGTTGAAGCTTTCTATTTTTAAAAGGGTATTCATTCTCA
>JBJTMY010000174.1:0-11079 GCA_046073825.1 Bacteroidota bacterium | reverse complement strand
TGAGTCGTAGGTGGATGAGGAAAATCTTTCCAGTTTTTAGGCAATATCGATTCGGAAAGTGTTTTAATTTTAATATCATCAGGAACAAAAATCGTTACCATCAAATAATCATCAGGCAATGTCGCTAACGTAAAATGAACCGCTACTTCCGCCATTGCCAATGAGCGATTGCCGGCTGTGTAAATTAACTCTACGCCAACAGAATTCCATCGAGCTCCTTTAATAGCAGCCCCTTTACCTGATAAAGGTTTAAGGTACTTCTCCCGACATAAACGAAATATTTCCATTTAAACTAAAATGCCGTGATTGATTCTGATAAGCTCACTAATGACAAGCTCCTTACCATACGAATCTTTTAATAATTCAATTGGCTTTAATTTTCCTAGCGCAAAAGATGGTGTATTAAGCCAAAGCTTTAATTTATCCATATCACCAAAGACATCTAACCCCACTTTAGTAACTTCAGCCATTTCAATTATTTTTTCCGAATGAATCGATTTAAAATGATGATCACTTGCTGTTTTATATCGCATTAATGACTTCGTAGAAATATCTAAAAAATCAGCCCAGTCATTATCTGAAAAGGGGGTGTACAATTGAATCAAATTAAAAAGCGAATAAGGAATCCCCGCTCTAATAGCTGCGATAATTAACATCTTATTCGCGAGAAATTCATTATAGCTTACATCTCCTTTGATATCGTTATTAAATTTCTTTAATCGCGATTCTCTTAAAAAGGAGGAAACTCGTTTATCGAGCTGTTTTTCTATTCTAGTTGAGAAAGGTGACATAAAATTAAAATTTAGACATTTGTCTTCAAAGATAAGACATATTTCCAATTAAACAAAAAATGATTTTATTTCTTACTCCACCACTCCTACCATTACTCCAAACTGTCCATCTTGGTTAGTCCATTTTTGAGAAGGCAAATAGGTCTTAGATATTGCCCCATCAAAATAAAGCGCATTTTTACAACCTAAATCAAGAAAGTATTTGGCAAAGTCGTAGAAGGTTACATCCGATTTTGAAATCGCAAATAAGACCTTTCCGTCTGGTAAAATTCCTACGCCGTTGCGAACACATTTTGCAGTAGATTTATCAAACCCAATATGAATTTTGCCGTTTATAACTAGCATGGGACCTGATTGTGTGGCATATTTTATTTTACCATCATTTTTGAAAGCATCTGTTTCACAAACAAAAGCTTGCTTATCATTATTAATATAAAATACTCCATTAGGTTTCCATGTAAAATTATACTTACCTTCACTTTTATTGAGTGATTTTAATTCTTTACCATTTTGAATAAACAATCCCACTGGACCATAATCAGGATGATACATACCTGCATTACATGCGAAGATTAGCGTTTGCTTTTTTGATTTTACAAATTTATTGAGTGCATTAAAACTCTTGAGTATAGTTCCCTTATCATCCTTCCAAAACAATTGTATGTTTTGCTTTTTTGAATCGACTGTATAGGACAAAACATCGATTTTAGAGGACTTTGTATAGGCTGACTGAAAAACAGTCAAGGTTATAAAGCTTACAATTGCAGTGGAGATTATATTCTTTATTTTTTTCATGATACTATTTTAAAGAATAACGACTAAACTTTGGTTTTATTAAAAAAGCCGCACATTTTTTATATACTGATTTCATTATGATTGATTATTCTAACCAATCAACAAGTGAACAGGCTTTCCTAATCCAATTTCAAAAATTCTATACAAAGTAGAAAGCTGAATATCACACTTGCCGTTTTCTAAGCGCGATATATAACTCTTTTTAGTTCCTACTTTTTCTGCAAGTTCGTCTTGAGTTAAATTAGCTTCTTTTCTTGCCTCTTTTAGCATTTCACTTATAACAAAATACTGCGCATTTTCTTCGAATAATTCACGCTTCGCAGTTCCAACCTTGCCATATTTAACATCAAGCAATTCATCAAACGAATTAACATTTTTTAAGCTTTTCTTTTTCATATATTTTACTTTATTTTGAAAATATTCTTTTTTAAGTTTTTCAGCCAAGGCTAATTCTTGGGCCGGTGTTTTCTGAGTTTTCTTTTTAAATCCGTTAAACAGCACGACAAGGTTTCCTTTATCAAAACAACAAAATACACGATAAATATCGCTCTTTACTTCTATTCTTATTTCATAAATACCATCTGAACCGGTTATATGATCAAGGAATTTCTTAGGAACTCGGTCAACTGTTTTTATAATCTTAAAAATATATTCTATTTTCTCTTGAACGCTTTTTGTTTGCTCAATATAAAACTCCATAAAATAATGCTTATGGAAAATTATATCGCGCTTCGCCTTCATGTGACAAAGTTAACTATTAAGTTAACAATACACAAATAAAAAAAGCCGCACAACTTATGCTGCACGACTTATTATAAATACTTCTATTTACTTACTGCTGCTACAAGCAGTTGCCTGTAAATTAAATTTACCCGACTTTTTAATTGCACCAAATCCGCCTTGAACATCCATTAAATTTTGATATCCACGAGCCCTTAAAATCGAAATGAAAATCATAGAACGATAACCACCTGCACAATGAATATATACTGGTTGTTCTTTCGGAACAGAAGCCATATGATCGTTAATAAAATCTAACGGCATATTTTCAACATCAACAATGTGCTCTGAGTTGTACTCGCCTGGTTTGCGAACATCAATTACCAAACAGCCTTCATTCATTTTCGCTGCAGCTTCATCAGCAGTAACGGATACAATACTATCTAATTCTTTACCTGCCGATTTCCATGCTTCAATACCCCCATCTAAAAATCCGATAGCATGATCGTAACCTACACGCGCTAAACGAGTGATTACTTCTTGCTCACGACCAGCATCTGCAACGACTAAAATCTTTTGATCGATATCAGTAATTAACGCACCTACCCACGGAGCGAAACCGCCATCAATTCCAATAAAAATAGAATTCGGAATAAACCCTTTTGCGAATTCTTGTGCTGAACGTGTATCTAATATCAAAGCATCTGTTTCAATCGCTGCTGCTTCAAATGCTGCAGGGCTTAATGCAGTTGTCCCCCTTTTAATTACATCGGTGATATTATCATATCCCATCTTATTCATCTTCACATTCATTGGGAAATAATTAGGAGGAGGCATTAATCCGTCGGTAACTTCCTTAATAAATTCTTCTTTGGTCATGTCCGCACGCAATGCATAGTTACTTGCCTTTTGATGAGCAAGCGTATCAAATGTTTCTTTGCTCATATTCTTGCCACAAGCAGAACCCGCTCCATGCGCGGGATAAACAATAATATCGTCAGGTAATGTCATTAATTTTGTACGCAATGAGTCAAATAAAAATCCGGCTAAGTCATCTTGCGTAATATCACCTTTTTGAGCTAGGTCAGGGCGACCAACATCGCCGATAAACAACGTATCACCTGTAAAAACCGCCTTTTTATTTCCCTCATTATCTGTCAATAAATAACAAGACGATTCCATAGTATGTCCTGGTGTATGCAACAATGTAATCGTAACATCACCTAATGTAAACACTTGTCCATCCTTAGCAACAATAGCTTCAAATCCAGGTACCGCATTCGGCCCGAATACGATGGCTGCACCTGTAGCCTTTGCTAAATCAACATGACCTGAAACAAAGTCAGCATGAAAATGCGTCTCTAAAACATACTTAATTTTCGCATGGTCTTTTTCTGCTCTATCAATGTAAGGTTGAATCTCGCGCAGTGGATCAATTACCGCTACTTCTCCGTTTGACTCAATATAATAGGCTCCTTGTGCTAAACAACCTGTATAAATCTGTTCTATTTTCATGGTATTCTATTTATTATTCGATTACAAATTTAAGGAATACCGCTCAACTATTTTATATGATTTTTGATTTGTTTGAAAATGAGAAAACTCAACCAATATCAATCGCCGATCGCGAAGTATCGCAAATTAATCCACACGATTTTCTAATTTCCTATTCCTAGTAATTTACAAATGATATTGAAAATTTAGTTTTACACACAAAATTGTTGAATAACTCGTTCCTGCATTTGGAATCAGTAAGGTTCCTCTTGATACTTTTACTCTTTACATGAAAAACAATATGGCAGGAAGTGGAAATGTATTGAAACCCAAAAAACAGGAACCGGAACTGGAAGTAGAAGAATCGCCCGAAGAAGTTGCGCCTATTCGAGAGAAGAGACAGAAGGTAAAAAAAGAAAAGCCTACTCCTGTAAATGAGTCAGGACCTATCACCAATTTTATTCGTGATGAACGCACGTTTAAAATCAGTGGAATGTTATTAATTGTCGTTTCATTCTTCCTTTTAATTGCTTTCACTTCTTATTTCTTTACTTGGAAAAACGACCAAAGTTTGGTCACTGGTTCATGGTTCGACCTAATCGTTTATAAAGGAAATAAAGTTGATAATTGGCTAGGAAAATTTGGGGCAATCATTTCGCATCAATTCATGTATATGTGGTTTGGTATTGCAGCCTATACTTTTGTAATTTTAAGTTTTGTTCCAGGATTTAAAATTTTATTTGGGATAGAACTACTACCCTTCCGTAAAACTTTGCGTTATAGTTTTTTCAGTTTATTATTTATTCCAGCGCTATGTTCTTTTATTGCTTGGAATAATCCTGATTTACAGTTCTTAGGTGGTGGATTGGGTGCAACAATTAATGAATCATTGGAACTTTCGCTAGGAAAATTAGGTGCTGGAATCGTTTTGGTTTTTGTTGGATTAGCTTATGCAGTAGCAGTTTTTAATTTTGCATTTAAACTTCCTGCTTTCTTCGAAAAATCAGAAGTCGAAAATGATACAGTTTTAACACCCGAACCTTCCCCTGCTGTTGTTGCAGCTCCTGTGAATGTTGGAAATCAGATAAAGAATGAACCTAAGCCTGCAATCATTGATGAAACACCTGATACCGTTTTTCAAACAGAAATGCAGGAAGATGATTTAGGAGATCATTTCCCGGAAGAAGAACCGATTGAATTAGCTCCGATTTTGGATATTAAAAAAACCGAGACAGAAGATCCATTGTCTTTAGAAATTGCACCTGTAGCCCAAGAAGAAAGCGATGATGATGCAGAAGGGGTACACGTAGTATCGGAAGAGGAAACAAGTTTAGTTGAACAATTAGGCGAGTATGATCCTACACTCGATTTAAGCAGTTATCAATATCCTACGCTCGATTTATTGGAGAACTATACTTCGAATCGAGTTCAAATGTCGAAGGAAGAGTTAATGGCCGAGTTAGAGGCCAACAAAAAACGAATCATTGAAACGCTCGGTCATTACGATATCGAAATCGAACGAATCAAAGCGACTGTAGGTCCAACAGTAACTTTATTTGAGATTGTACCGAAGGCCGGTATTCGTATATCAAAAATTAAAAATCTTGAAGATGATATCGCCTTAAGTTTAGCTGCTTTAGGAATTCGTATCATTGCTCCAATTCCTGGTAAAGGAACTATCGGTATCGAAGTACCGAACCAAAATCCTGATGTAGTAAGTATGCGTTCTGTGATGGCATCGGAGAAATTCCAGAATACCGATTATGACTTGCCAATCGCTTTAGGAAAAACAATTTCTAATGAAATTTTTATTGCCGATCTAGCAAAAATGCCTCACTTATTAATGGCGGGTGCAACTGGTCAAGGTAAGTCAGTAGGATTAAATGCTATTCTGGTTTCTTTGCTTTATAAAAAACATCCGGCGCAAGTAAAATTTGTTTTAGTTGATCCTAAGAAAGTAGAATTGACTTTATTCAAAACAATAGAGCGTCACTTTTTAGCTAAATTACCTGGCGATGGCGATGCCATTATTACCGATACGAAACTTGTAGTAAATACGGTTAATTCACTTTGTGTGGAGATGGATAATCGTTATGAGCTTTTAAAAGAAGCGCAGGTAAGAAATATCCGTGAATACAACAAGAAATTTATTGAGCGTAAATTAAATCCAAACAAAGGTCATCGTTTCTTACCATATATCGTTTTAGTGGTTGATGAGTTTGCTGATTTAATCATGACTGCCGGAAAAGAGATTGAAACTCCAATAGCACGTTTAGCTCAGTTAGCTCGTGCAATTGGTATTCACTTGATCATAGCTACCCAACGTCCTTCAGTAAATATTATTACTGGTACTATTAAAGCGAATTTCCCTGCACGTTTAGCGTTTAAGGTTACTTCTAAAATCGATTCAAGAACTATCTTAGATACAGGTGGAGCCGATCAGTTAATTGGTCGTGGAGATATGTTGTTAAGCAATGGATCGGATTTGATTCGTGTGCAATGTGCATTTGTAGATACGCCAGAAGTAGATGCTATTACTAGTTATATTGGAAACCAAAGAGGTTATCCAAATCCATATATCCTTCCAGAATATTCTACTGATGAAGGTGATAGTGGTGGCAGTCGCGATATGGGTGGTGATGATTTAGATTCAATGTTTGAAGAAGCAGCTCGTATGGTCGTTCAATTTCAACAAGGTTCTGCTTCGTTGTTACAGCGCCGTTTGAAGTTAGGATATAACCGCGCAGGCCGATTAGTTGATCAATTGGAAGCAGCCGGTATTATTGGTCCGTTCGAAGGAAGTAAGGCCCGCGAAGTGCGTATAAAAGACATGGCTCATCTCGAAGAAATACTGAAAAATATTCGTGGTTAGTCTGTCGTTTTCTTAGGATATACTCAAAATAGTATATTTGCGTTCTCATTTGAAAACAGGACTATGAAAAAGTTATTGCTTACCGTGGTAACGTTATGTTTGATAGCCAGTCAGTTAATGGCTCAAACGGACCCCAAAGCGCAGGAAATTTTAAAAGGCGTTAGTGCAAAGTATAAGTCGTATAAAACACTATCTGCAAGTTTTAAACTGAACCTTTTTGACCAGAAAACAAAAAAATCAACTGCTCAAAGTGGAACCGTTTCTTTACGTGGAAGCGCTTATAATTTTGCGATGAATGGACAGACGGTAATGTGTGACGGAAAAACTACCTGGACGTATATGAAAGAGTCGAATGAAGTGCAGATTAGTGATAACAAACCATCCGCTGATGCTATTTCCCCAACTACCATTTTCACGATGTATGAGAAAGGATTTAAATCAAAGTTTTTAGCCGACAAAACAGTGGCTGGTAAAGCGATTCAATTAATAGAATTAACGCCGGATGATAACAAAAAAAATTATTTCAAAATTCAATTAACTATCGATAAAGCAGGAAAGTATGTTAGTGAAGCAAAGGTATTTGATAAAAATGGAAATATTTACACTTACTCCATCGTTAAGTTCACACCAAACGCAGTAGTAACCGACGATTTATTTTCATTTAGCAAAGCTAAATATCCAGGTGTTGAAATTGTAGATCTTCGATAAGCAAATCGATATCAATAAAAAATCCCCGATGATAACCGTCGGGGATTTTTTTGTTATGAGCATTTTAAAGAACTAACGAACTAAATATACTTGTCCTACTTTTTCGTGGTATTTACCCCACACGTCTTGCACTTTTACTTGATAAACATATACGCCGTCTTGCGCTTTAGTATTCTCTCCTACTACACTTCCATCCCAATCTCTATTGTTTCTTCCTTCACTGTAAAAGATTTGATCTCCCCAGCGATTAAAGATTGACAACTTCACATCCACAATACTAATCCCTTTCACATTGAACCCGTCATTAACACCATCTTCATTAGGACTAAATGCATTTGGAATCCACCACTCAAACTCTGGTAATACTCGAACAGGATGTTGAACAGTATCACGACAACCATAGGCGTTCACTACATATAAAGTTACCATATAAGTACCTGTATCTGCATAAACGTGGTTAGGTTCAAATTGGCTGTTGCCTGTTCCATCGCCAAACGTCCACTGATAAGTTAAACCACCATTTGTTAAATTGGTAAAGTTAAATTCTGGATGTATTATCGATGCCTGAGCTGGATCTGGTTCAAACTCTGCTACTGGACCGGGATATACTGTTACAATATTCGGAACGGTAATCGAATTTTCACAACCGTTATTGCTAGTTACTGTTAAGGTTACATTGTATGTTCCGCTTGTTTCATACGTATGTGATGGATTTTGCAAAGTCGAAGATTGACCATCCCCAAAATCCCAGAACCATGCAATCACACTACCTTGAGTTATATAGGATGAATCTGTAAAATTTACAACCAATGGGCCGCAACCTGCTGCAGATATATGCAAAAAGTTTGGAACTGGTAGAGGGAAGATTGTAACAGAATGAGTGATTGTATCGGAACATCCTTCATTACTTGTAGCAATCATCGTTACAGTATAAGTACCTGGTTGTAGGTAGGTGTACGTTGGATTTACAGATGTAGAAGTACCAAATCCATCACCAAAATTCCAAAAATAACCTGAAATGGTTCCTGATGAAATTGTGGATGTATTTGTAAATATTGTGCTACTATTTGCACATGCATCAGAAGGTATAAATCCTGCAACCGGTAATGGATTAACTATTACGTTTACAATATTAGTCGCACGACATCCATTAGCATTGGTAGTTGTCAAACTAACGGCATGCGTACCCGCTGTAGCAAATGAAATTGAAACATTTGCATCTGTACTACTTGTACCATTACCAAAATCCCATTCCCATGCAGTAATTGTATTATTAGGGCCACTTGCAGTATCCATTAATGAAATGCTATTGTTTACACAACCAGATCCTGAGATTGGTGATGGAGTTGGTAAACCGTAAACTTCAATCGAGTCGATTATGGAAGATTTACATCCATGATTAGAAGTTGTTTCTAAACTGATACTATAAACTCCTGGAGCATTGTAAAAATGAGACGGGTTTTGCGCAGTTGCACTAGTTCCATCACCTAACGTCCACGCCCATCCGGCAATTGTTCCGTCACTTACTGTAGATGCATCCATAAATAATGTAGGACTATTCATACACACATTACCAGATACAAATTGAGTGATTGGATGATCAAACACATCTACCATTTGCATAATTGTATTAGTACAACCATACGGAGTAGTTACAGTTAATTGAACTGGGTAAGAACCAGCAGCATTGTAATAATGATTTGGTGTTCCATAAGAACTAGATCCTCCATCACCAAAGGTCCATGAGTAAGTAAATGGACTACCTCCTAAAACCTGAGATTGATCGAAATAATTGGTTGTATCCCCTAAACATACATTTCCTGATGCAAAATTTGCTACCGGTACAGGATATACGCTAATAGTCTTTTCAAGCGTATCTTTACATCCTGCTGCAGTGGTAACAATTAAAGAAACATTATAATTGCCTGGACTTGCATACGTATGAGAAGGAGTATTTCCTGAAATAGTATTTCCATCACCTAATGTCCATGACCAATCACTGATTGAACCACTTACTACACTTGACAAATCAGTAAAATTAGTAGCAGATCCCTCGCAACTTGATGTATTTGCAAAGTTTGCTTGTGGCATGTCAAATACATTTGTAGATGATGTAGCTACTCCAACACAACCTTTGTCAGATGTTGCTAATAAAGTAACCATATAGGATCCTGGTAATAAATATTGATGATTTTCATTTTGGTTGTTACTTCCAGTTCCATCACCAAAATTCCAATAATATCCTGAAATAATTCCTGAAGAGATGGTTGAATTATTAGCAAAAGTTGCTGCTGTTCCATCACATACATTTCCTGTTAAAATGGCTGCTGAAGGGCGTGCATTTACAGTCACATCTTTCATAAATAATTTTTGACAAGCTTGATCAGAACCAACAGTTAATACAACATGATACGTTCCAGGCTGCATGTATTTATGCTTTGGATTTACATCAGTTGAAGAAGCACCATCACCAAAATCCCAATTGATATCACTTAATATTCCATTTGGCACATAGGATGAATTGATAAATTCTGTTGTATCGCCTTCACAAACATCATTAGCAGAGAATGAAGCAATTGGATTTGGATTTACATTTATTGATTGAATTAAAGTATCCTTACATCCTAATGCAGATTGTACAATTAAAGTAGTAGTATAAATCCCTGCACTTGCATACGTATGTGATGGAGTATTCCCTGTTCCTGTTGTGCCATCTCCAAAATTCCAATAATAAGTAGAAATAGAGCCAGTAGAAATAGTAGATTGGTTAGCAAATATTGTTGGGTTTCCTTCGCATACTGTATTCTCAGAGAACTGAGCAGTTGGTACAGGATATATGATGACGTTACGGATAGTAGAATCGACACATCCAGCACCTGAAGTAACAACTAGTTTAACTGGATAAGTTCCTGCTGATAGGAAATTATAATTTAAATACTGAGTATTAGCCATTATTCCATTTGGCAATGTCCAACTCCACGACATAATATTACCAGAGGAAATGATAGATCCATCTGCTAACGTTGTCGCCTGTCCTAAGCAAGCACTAGAAGTAACGAAGTTGGCAGTTGGTTTTGGTTGTATCGTAACATTATTTACAAATGAACCAGTACAACCACTCGCATCTGTAATAGTAACAGAATAAGCACCCGTTGTATTTACATTAATTGTTTGAGTAGTTGCACCGTTACTCCATAAGTAACTCACACCTGTATTGCCAGCATCTAACGTTACATTCGTTCCTTGGCAAGCAATTGCATTTACTGCATTGGATGAAAGGTTACTTCCACTTTCTATAACTGTTGCAGCAGCAGTACCTTGACATCCAGCAGCATTCGTTACTACTACTTGATAAACGCCTGGTGTTGAAACCACAATCGACTGTGTAGCTTCGCCCGTTGGAGACCAATCGTAGGTCATACCTGGATTACCTGCATCCAACACTGTACTAAAACCAGTACAGAAAAATGCATTGGCCAATGTTACAACAGGCTTAGAAACCAAATTGACATTTACGGTATCTTTATTTACACAACCTGCGGCAGAGGTAACGGTAACTATATACGAAGTATTTACCGTTGGGTTAACATACACTGTTGAAGCTGTAGAACCATTAAATTGCCAGTAATAAGTATTGCCTCCCGTCGCTGTTAACGTTGCTGTTACTCCCTCACAAATTGTTTGATCGGGACCTGCATT
>JBJTMY010000173.1:0-14125 GCA_046073825.1 Bacteroidota bacterium | reverse complement strand
CAAGTTCACTAAACCGAACTCATCTGTTTTCGTCTTGTGAAGTTCCTCGTATTGCAAGGTAGTTCCTGCATAAATACCAAAGCGAATCCAAACCTCTTTGCTCACATAGGGTTGTGCCGTGATGTCTGACCCCGGAATTTGTATTGGATTAGGGTCTATGATAACTGCTTGATAACTAATTCCTTTCGTTTGGGAAAATCCCCAAAAAGAAATCAATAAAAGCGATAGGAGAGATAGAATTTTTTTCATGGAATAAAAGCTATTTCGACTGAATCTTTAGGCCAAAGGAAATCGATGAAGGAACAAAATTGAGTGTGGAGGTACCAAACTGAATTGTGTCTAGATGTTGGTATTGCGTGAATACATACAAATTTGAATTGACTTTTTTCTCAAGTTCTAGTGAAAAGCCTACGAAATACCGAAGCTTATTAAACTGCTCATCCTCGGATAAATCGACATAATGATTTTGCAAAAACTGATTGCCATTGATCATTTTTTGGACTGCTCCACGTGCCTTAAGCTGTAGGGTAAAATCATTTCTGAATTCCAGCTTAGGTCCTACGCCTCCAGCAAGTCCCATAAAATCCGTCTGATAGGAAAATGGGATATTTTGCACATCGCCCACAGCGTTGTATTGAGCATACGAAAGGCCTACATCGTATTGGAATCGTCGAGACATGGATTTCTCATAGCCTAGACTCATTTGCAAACCAGAACCCGGTTTTATATAATTCGGATTTACTCCATCAGAATTTGTAAAAACAAAAGATGTAGTATTAAATCCTGTACTCAAGGACCATACTGCATTGTCATTTGTTTGAGCAACACTTATATTAACAACTAATAAAAGGATAATATTCAACCAACTATATTTTTTCATAGAACTATTTTGATTTACACAAAAAAGGAAATCCCAAACAAATATGTTAATTATTGATTTCAAACATTAATCAATGTTGACAAAGCTTGTCCAGAAAAAAAAAGTAGGACTAAAAAAACAAAAAAGGCCCAGAGAATACCTCCGGGCCTTTCGCTAATTTCTGCGTTTGTTTATTTAACTACTATTATCTCTACCCGACGGTTTAACTTCTTACCCAATCGTGTTCGATTACTGTGTTTTGGACGACTCTCTCCATAATAAGATGAAGCAATCCTTGAGGCCTCGATTCCATTCTTTATTAAGTATTTACTCACTCGTGCTGCACGGTTTCTCGATACCTTAACATTGTTCTTCTTTGTTCCATAATTATCTGTATGGCCTTCTACTTTCACACTTGCTGATGGGTTTTGCTTCAAGGCTGCTACCACCTCATCGGCCTGCGCTTTCGCCTCAGGTAATATCACAGCTGAATCATCATTGAAAATCAATGTGCGATCTTGTAGCAATTGCTCTTTCGCTTTTTGTTCTTCAGCTGCTTTTGTTTCTGCAGCTTGTTTGGCTTGCGCTTCTGACTCTGCTTTCGCCTTCGCTTCTGCCGCATACCGCGCCCCTACCACTGATTCTGCTTTGGCCATCGCCTCTTTCTCTAACTTCGCTAATGCCGCAGCTTGTAATGCAGGGTCAATACATCCATTGTTAGCCACCGTTCCAAATACGCCAGGGCATTGATCTAAACGATCCACCACGCCATCTCCATCTGTGTCTACATCCACTGGTGCTGTTAGCTTACTTGATACTTTTAGTTCTTTACATTCCTTTCCAAAAGCATACGATACCCCAAATGAATTTAAAAAATACGAGCCTCTTACATCAAAGGCATTTGATCCCAAATGACTCGTTTGATAAAATGGAGATCCTACCGATACTTGGTAAACTATACTTACTTGTTTAGTAATCGCCGCCTTTAAACCTAAGCCTGCAGAACCAATTATGTCCACATTGTGATTCGTTTGTATCGTGTTTTTTCTCGCTAATGCACTCGCTTCTAGGCTTGCAAATGGAGTAAAGATTTTTGCCAAAGGCTTCGAAAGCGAATAACGCAATCCTAAACCTGCACTCAAATACTTCATGTCCACTCCGCTTCTATTCGCATTATAACTAGGTGATGTCGTGTAACCTCCTAAACCCGTTAATACTACTTCAATGTTTGATTTTAATGCATGTGTCACTTGAAGGCCCCCATGCGAATACGTCGGACGCTGTCCCGCTTCTGTGGCCGTATTTGTTAACCATAAGCTTGAGCTTCCCCCTAGGACAGTCACACTATTCTTGTAGTTCTGTGCATCCAGGTTTGATACCATGGCACACATCACTAACATGCCTACTACTACTTTTTTCATATTTATAATTATTATTTCTCTGTCTTGTTAAATACATAAAAACGCAAGGCTAACTCATGGGTATTACTTGCCATCTTACTCAATGAGGAAGTGGGAACCTCATATACATAGCCTAAATACAATTTTGGACTAACCTGAACTCCTAATCGGGCACCATAACTATCTTGTGAACGAACACTAGCTCCTAAATCAAACTTTTGTAAAATATTCGCAGTCAAATTCACATCCCAACTAGTAGGTGCGTCAGGAGAAATTCTAGCCAATGCACTCGGATATAAATTCACCGCCTCATTCAATTTCACCTTTGTGCCAGCCATCGCATAATAATAGGCCACATCTTTATATGCCCCATTTTGTGACCCAAAATCATAGTTCAATACCCTTGGTTGTGCAATACTGAAAAACATGCCATCCTCTCCTTTACTCAAGCGAATCCCCCAGCCCGTGTTTGTCTTCATTCCCGTTGAACGATCCCCCTGAAACATCGGATCTACCGTACTGATTAATCGAAGCGCTGAGAAATTCACACTCATACTCGACATCCCTAAACGAACACCTCCGGATAAATTCCAGTCTTGGCTTAGTTTAATGTGGTAGGCAAAGTCCCCCGCAATCGTGGCTGTTTTTACCGGGCCCGCTTGGTCATTTATCATCACAAAACCCAGCCCTTTATTAGCACCGTATTTAATGTTGCCCGTCAATGATACTGTCTGCGGCGACCCCTCTATTCCCATCCATTGCTGGCGGTTAATCAAGATGAATTCCGAGTGCTTTGTACTACCAGATTGGCTCGGATTAATCACTTGTGGATTAAAACGATACAACGAATACATGGACTCCAGCTGTGCTTGCGCTTGCTGAATAAATAAAAAACTTATTAAAAATAAAACGACCCTTTTCATATTTATTGTGCTAAACGGCTAATGTAAATAAACGTGTTAACCGTAGGTTTCGCTCCGAAGAAGTCCACTATATAATAATAAACCCCATCAGGTAATAAATTACCCGATTGATCCTTTCCTGACCAATCGTTTTGGTAATTCGATTGCTCATATACTATCACTCCTGTTCGGTTGTAAACCGTTAACTTATTCGGCTGAGTTGACATAACTCCAGGTACTAACAAGACATCATTCTCCCCATCTCCATTCGGTGATATACCTTGTGGGGTAAACGTACTGCAGATATCTTTATCTAATCGATTAGGAATGCCGTCTCCATCGCAATCAGGTAACGATCCAAAGTTCAGGTTGTCTTCTAATATATCCACTAAACCATCATTATCAGAATCTACATCTCGGAAATCAGCAAGACCATCGGCATCCGTATCAATTGGATGTGTAGGGTCTATGCCTGCCTCATCTAGATCAACATATGTGTCATTATCTGAATCCAAATCTAGGTAATCGCGTATTCCGTCTTTGTCTGTATCTACTGGTGTGGAACCTGATCCTTTTTCCACCGAATCCGGTATGAGATCACCATCACTATCTGTATCAATGTAATCCGCTTTACCATCCTTATCGCTATCAATTGGGGTAGACGTCAAACCTTTTTCAATCGAATCTAAAATCCCGTCATTGTCTGAATCCAAATCTCTGAAATCAGACATGCCGTCTCCATCGCTATCTACCGGAATAATTCCAGCCCCTTTTTCAATACGATCAAGTATTCCATCATTATCTGAATCCAAATCTTGATAATCTGGAGTTCCATCTCCATCATCATCTAATGAAAGAAGTAGATTTTTACGCACTAAGCCTTCCAATACATCTGAAATCCCATCACCATCCGTATCTAAATAACTCAAGGCATTTGTTGGGGACGTACCCTGTTGCGCTTCAATATAATCTGATACTCCATCACCATCTGTATCTTTAAAATCAGAAGCTATATTGGGATTAGTACCTTGCTGAATTTCAACATAATCTGGTACCCCATCACCATCCGTATCTTTTCCATCCAAATTATTGTTAGGATCTGTTCCCTGCTGCTTTTCAATATAATCTGGTACTCCATCGCCATCTGAGTCCTTTGCATCTCCAGCAACCGTTGGACTAGTTCCTTGCTTCACCTCAATGTAATCAGGAACACCGTCTCCATCAGTATCCATGAGTTTGTCTCCTGGTACTAACGGATTTGTCCCTTGTAATACCTCGATATAATCAGGAACACCATCGCCGTCAGAGTCTTTCGCATCTAATGAATTCGTAGGAGAGGTACCTTGTTGAACTTCTATGTAATCTGGTACGCCATCACCATCTGAGTCTTTAAATGAACTTGCATCGTTTGGATCTGTTCCTTGAGAAAGTTCGATACTATCAGGCACTCCATCACCATCTGTATCTCCAACCTCAACAGTTAAAATAGTAGAGGCTGTTGCTGCCTCATACCTATCATCCGTTCCAATAACAGCTGTGATGGTTGTAGTACCAGCTCCCATAATAGAAACCGTTGATCCATTTATTGTGGCTACTGCAGGGTTGCTTGACGTATAAGAAATAATTCCTGTACCTGCACTTGGAGTTGTAGTTAGTGTAAACGAAGGATCACTAGTAGTTTTAGCAATAGCAGAACTCAAACCAGATAATACTCGAGTTGCTCTCGCAACAGTTAATACCGTGCTAATACTCGCTGCTTGATAATTGGCATCTGTGCCAATAGTAGCGGTTAACGTTGTTGTTCCTGCTCCTACCAATGTAACAATGGCCCCATTGACAGTTGCTACGGAAGTGTTACTAGAGGAATAGGAAATAATTCCTGTCCCGGCTGTAGGTATAACGATAGGTAAAGTAAATATTCCTGTTCCATATACTTTTTGAATAGTTGGGTTGAACCCATTCAAACTTCTATTTGCTTTGCTTACTGTAATAATGGTACTTGTGCTAGTTGCATTATAATTAGCATCCGCAGGTAGAATGGCTTGAATTGTTACAATTCCTGATGAATTTATTGTAACAGTAGACCCATTTACTGTTGCAACAGCTGGATTACTCGAGATATAAGTAATCGTACCTACACCCGAAGAAATAGAAATTGAAGGTAAACTAAAGGCAGGATCACCTACCGTTTTAGCAATCGATGGGCTAAAACCAGAAAGTGTTCTATTTGCTTTAGTGACAGTTAAACCAAAACTAACGGTACCTCCATTGAACGAGGTAGTAGCAGATTGATTTGCTGAAATTACCGCACTTCCTACACCCACTATTGAAACCTCATTTCCAATTATTGTTGCCACCAATGGATTAGAAGAGGTATAAATAAATGCTCCCGAACTTGAAGAGGCTGGGTCAGTTATAATGAAGTTACCTGAACCAAATACTTTGGTTATTGCAGGCATTGCAGAAATATTCGGGTTGGGTTTGGTTACTGATATAAGTCCAGAAATGGCACTTGTTGCCGTTGAGCATCCTCCTGAAACCTCCACATAATAATACTGATTCCCGGCAGTTAAAGTAGAAGGAGTATACGTGGAAGCGTTTGCTCCCGAAATAGCAGTTCCTACAAGTGCAACATTTGTTGATACAACTGGATTTTTAAATACAATACCATAATTTCCGGCCCAATATTCCCCTTCATTTATTTGGTAAAATACGACTCTAACCTTGGTTGCACCGGATGGTATAGCAATATTAGATAGAGAGGCTGTTTGTACAGCACCTCCTGCAATTAATGTTCCTGTTTCAACAATACTTCCCACTTGTGTATTACTCGAATTGTAGAAAATTAATTGAAGTTTCCCCGAATCATCCGTATTTCCACCCCTTTGATATTGTGATGTAAAACTAATGGTGGTAGCTGCTGGGTCAAGTGTGTAATCTTTATAGACACTTGAAGCATCTATGTAGGCAAATAATAACATTCCATTATTTACCGCTGGGTGTTGACCAGAATATAGCGCATATGTTTGGAATGCTCCTGTAGTAGATACAAAACCCGCAGTACTAGTAAATCCATTTAACATGGCTGGGTTAGAAGGTGTCGAATACCATTGATATGATGTAGCACCAGGAGATACAGCCGTTAAAGGTGTCGCTGTTGCACCAATAGTATAAACTTGATCAACACCAGAAACATTTGAGGTGAAAGAAGCAACATTAACTGTTTGTGAAACAATGGAACTTGTCATGGATGCAGCACATTGTCCTGATACAACTACATAATAATAAGTTGTTCCAGCGGTATTTGTAGGAACAATATAAGCTGCACTTGTTGCACCGGAAATTGCTGTTGCTCCAGCAGTTGAGTTAGTTGTGTTACTGTACCATTGATAAGTCAATCCAGAACCATAAGCGGTCACACTGATTGTATTAGCATTTGCATTAAGACAAACTGCTGGCGGCATACTTGGTTGTGAAGTGATAAGCACTCTGAAACCATCTACTAAATTTGAAGAAGATCCACTTTTTGTAAAATTGGTCAATGTAGCATTTAAATTCGCCGTCGAACTTAAATTAGAAATCGTACTAATAGATGAGTTAATTCCACCAGGAGCTCCTTGATTAAAAGTATAATATGCCTTCAATCCTGGTTCATTACCCGTTAGGCTCGTACTCATATTATCCGTTATCTCTTGCGTAGAACGTGCCGTGTTCCAAATACGTACTTCATCAAGAGTACCATTAAAGTAATTATCTAATTTACCAATAGTAAAGTTTGCGTTGGGCAATAAAACAGTAGCAGGAGCATTTCTGGAAGCAATTTGAACCCCATTTTTATAAACCTTATAGTTAGTACCACTTTTTACCCAAGCAACGTGAACCCATGTATTAGCGACAAATACGTTATCCACTAACATGTCATAACGAGTTCCACCACTATAGCTATCTGTATGCAAACCTCCATTAGGTCCTACCCACATAGACGGACCCCTTCCAACGTTAGCAACATCTATTCCCAAGAAGCCCCGATAATTTGCATCAACCAAGGTAGGTTTAACCCATGCTTCATAGGTAAAATCATCACTTGCCGTAATAGGCAAAGGAGCCCCAACTTGCAAATAATCATTAATTCCATCGAAATTTATCGCGTTATTGTAGCTTTTGGTAATGACATTTGAATACTGAGCCGCGCAAGAAGACGCTGAAATGGCAGCTCGATAATACATAGTACCTGTAACTACACCTATACTTTGTGCACTCAATGTAGCAGAAGTAGCGCCCACTATATTAGAGAACGTGCTATTATCAACAGAAGATTGCCATTGGATAGTACCTGTACTTCCAGAAAGTGTAATAGGGGTAGGAGAAGTTCCTGAACATAATGTTTGATCCCCTGTAGTTGTTCCTGTACTTATTAAACTTACTGTTATTGTTTTCGTATCGGTGAATGTACATCCTCCAAGTGAATAGGTATATGAAACTACTACAGAATTTGCAGTTACTGAATTTGTTCCAGACAATGCACCACTTGATGAAATAGACAACCCTGTTGTGGAAGGAATTGACCAAGTACCACCTGCAACAGGATGACTTAATTGTAGAGGGCTTCCAATACACAAGCTATTCGATCCACTAATTGGATTTAAAATAACACTATTGATATAATTAGACCCAGATCCAGTTAACGCAAAGTTTGCTAGAGTACCTGTCAATGTGGTACTCCCCTTATTAGTTTGAGATGTAAGTCCTGAATTAGTACCAGCGGAGGATCCTTGGTTAAATGAATAGTTTAAAACAAGGTTTGATTCCGTACCTGAAAGCTCGCTATTCATTCTAGCTTTTATCTGATCAACAGTCAAGGCTGTATTCCAAATTCTAGCTTCATCTAATGACCCCTTATAATATTCTGTAAATCCAGGCTGGTTTCCAAAGGCAAGACTATTGGTATTTGTAGTTATTGTGCCCGTTTGCGCTTGTGTTTTGACTAAATTACCATCTAAATAAAGCTTAATATTAGAACCATCATAAGTCATGGCTAAATGGTGGTAACTCCCGTCAGTTGGATAAGGATAAGAGGCTCCGCGCCATGTTCCTCCAATATGTAAATAGGCAACAAAATTTGTCCAAGCATCATCAGTTCTTGGGAAAATATATCCCGTATTTTGCGATTGTGATGATTTAGAAATAACGTTTTGAATAGTAGAAGAGCTTCCCCCTGGCTTAATCCATGCTTCAATGGTAATGGCAGAAGTAATATTTAATGCTGCATTATTTGATGTAGTGATTACATCATCAATTCCATCAAAATTAATGGCATTGCCCAAATCACCCGCTGACCTAGCTATTCCAATTGTCAACACATTACTTGACGTGGCACAAGTTCCTCCTGAAATAAGCGCTTTGTAGTAAGTCGTAGTAGAGATACTTGTTATGGAATATGTATCGCTAATAGCTCCAGTCTCGCTAGACCACGTAGTATTATTCAAAGACGATTGCCATTGAATATTTCCATTATAACCTGTCAAACTTAAATTTATAGGTGTTCCTGAACAATAAGAGGTAGTACTAGCACTTGCCACAGGAATAGACGCAACATTGACTGTTATGGTAGTTCTTGGCCCCTCGCAACCCGTACTATTTTTTTGACTTACATAATAAGAGACAGACCCCACAGAAGACGTACTTGGTGTAGGAGCCGTTAAGGAAGCAGTACCCCCTGTTGAAGCAGTGTACCATTGCAAGGTATTTCCAGCAGAGGCAGTGGCGGTTAAAATAGCAGGTGTAGCATTTAAACAATAATTTACTGAGGTGGTCGCAGTAGGAGCAATTGGGAGTGCGTTGACTGTAAATAATTTTGTACTGGTATAGGTACATCCCCCAATAGTGTAGGTATAAGTAATCGTAGCCGTTCCTGCTGCATTTGCTGTCGCAATACTCGTTGCAGGGTCTATTGAAATTACCGTCGCATCAGATGTAGACCAAGTTCCGCCACTATTTGTATGCGATAATGTGGCTGTGCCATTTAGACAAAGCGTAGGTTCTGTTAAAATTGTAGGCCCACCAGCAACCCAATTAGAAGTTGATCCTGTTAATGAGAATGTATTTAATGTTCCATTTAAATTATTACTTGTCGCATCCGTTAGAGTTGTAATTGTACCATTTGACCCGCCTGGTGTTCCTTGGTTAAAATTATAATAACTAACTAAACCTGTTTCATTTCCAACTAATTCTATGTCCTTGTTTTGAAGAATTTCTGAGGCAGTCCTTGTGACATTCCAAATTCTTACTTCATCAATTTCTCCTTTAAAGTACTTATTTTCAGCCGGCCAGGAACCTATGGTAAAAGGTTGGGTATTATTTGACACACCAGTTGCACTCGCCTGAGAGTTGACTAATTGTCCATCAACATATATTTTAAACGTAGTTCCATCATAGGTACCTGCTAAATGAACCCAATTATTTGTTATAATATTACTTGGGGCAGATACTCCACTCCAGTTATTATAGCTTTGACCTGTAAAAACTCTTGGTTTACCAGCATCAATATCTAAACCATAGCCAAGCCCAGAACCAGCCCAAACAACTTTAGTTGCGATACCCATGTAGGAAGATGCAATGGTAACACTTGGATCAACTTTTACCCAAGCTTCCAAAGTAAAATTATTAGATAATTGATGAGTTGCATTGTTAGCAATCGAAACCTTGTCACTTGAACCGTCAAAATTTAAGGCTTGTTTGAAGGGGCGGATGTTAGAAATTGTTCCTGTTAAAACAACAGTTTTCGGTGCAGCATTTATTGATGTAATTGAAATAGATCCAGAGGGAGGTGAGATTAGTGCTGAACTCATTCTAACAAAAAGAGTTGTAGAGGTTAATACACCATTTCCTACTAAAGTCAAATTAGAACCATAAATCCCATTTATCGTATTGGAAATTTCAAAACCAGTAGGTGCAGTAATCACCACATCAGCAAAAGAGTTACTTGCCGAAACAGAAAATGATTGACTGTTTGTATAAATATTTGGACACCCAACAAAATTCAATGATGTTGAAGAAATGGATAAATTCTGAATTGAAACTGGGTTATTAATTGAAGTAGAATTATTGTAAGAATAAGTATTAGTTGTACCATTATATTCTGAAATCATAATTTGATAATCTGATCCAGATGTTAACCCACTAATATTTACGGTTGAACCTGTACCTCTATATACACAATACCAACCTGTAGTCCCAATTTGTGTTCCCAATCCAAAAACTGTGTTCGCAGTGTAATTGGTATTTAAAACCGGTGAAATAGTGCCAGTATTTCCCAATTTAATAAAAACCGCTCTCCCTGCTCCATTTCCATTTGTCCATGAAATGGTTGCAGATGTAGATGTTTGATTTGAAAGTAGAATATTAGAAGATTGAATTGATGGTATATTAGCAATTGAAAATGACCTGTTTATTATCGGTGATATACATGACGTAGAGGAATTTTTTACCGAAATATTAAAATCATAAGTTCCGTTTATGCTATTTTGAGGGATTGGGACAGAAATTGAACCAGATGTTCCTGAAATGGGAGAATTACTTATATTTGAAAATCCTGAAAGAGCAGAAGTTCCAGAAACAATATTGTATAAATCAGCCCCACTAGAAAGATTGGAGAATGGTAAATCAAACGAGACTGCGGAATTTTGAACATTTAAAATATTACCAATTGTAACATTTGGTAATTCATTTATTGTAATTAAACCAGACAAGTCACTTGTTAAATTACATCCAGAACCATCGCTAATTATACAATAATAATAATTTGACCCCGCAACTAAGCTAGAAGGAGTAAATGTACTTGAATTTGCCCCAGATACTAATGTGCCTCCTGAATTTGAGTTTTGTGAATTTGAATACCATTGATATGTTAAATTATTGCCAATCGCATTTAAGGATAATGCAGCAACAATACCGCCTTTGCATATGTTTTGATTCGAATTTGAAGGTTGATTTATTATTCTATTTACACTAATTGTAACTGACCCAGTTGTTTGACAATTATTAACAGAATTAATACCAGAAACTGTGTAGGTAGTTGTTTGAGTAGGTGTAAATGAAATTTGGGCGGTCATTTGACCTGTATTCCAAGAGTAAGAGTTTAAGCCCGATGCAGTTAAATTTATAGCTTCTGAATTACAAGAAACCGTTTTACTTGCAGAAATATTTGCTGGAGGGCAAATTGAATAAGCATAGTTGTAGTTTTTCCCTTGACCTTTTGAACCGCCTATTGAATATAAATTTGTCCCAGAACTAACCAATTTGTGTTGAAACACTGCATTAGGGGTTGGTGAACTCGTCGTTAAATCAGTCCAAGTCTCTGTAGAAGGATTAAATTTATATAAAGAGTTTACTGGAGTATTAGAAAAAAAAGAATAATCAGTATTACCCCCATTCACATAAATTTGATTGTCAATTGCCAGGGCCGCACCAATAAAATTTAAAGTAAATGGACTGTTGCCTGAACTAGAATATGAATTTGTAATTGGATCAAATTTTAAAACCGAATTTGTAGTACTTCCATAATTTGAACTACCCCCAATAATCCAAATTTTTCCATTTGAATCAGCTACAACGCTATGCATAAATCTGGCAGTAGGCATACTTACTCCAGAACTCCATGAATTTGTAGCTATCGTATAAATTCTTAATTGGGTTGTACCGCCAGAAGATGTTTCGCCTCCAAAAACATAAATTTTTCCTGCTACGCACACCATTCCAGCAGACCAAGATCCTGAGGTATTTGTTGCTAATGTTTCCCATGAATCAGAACTAGGAGTATATCTATACAAATTACTTTTAGCTGTGGGTGAATCTCCTCCAGTTAGATAAATTTTCCCATCAGACCCAAGACATGCAGAACTACCAAATGATGCAATTGGACAATTTGCGCCAACTGACCAAGAGTCGTTAGATGGATCGTAAATTCTCAAAATATTAGTTGTTGCAAGAATTGTGCTGAGTGTATTGTTACCTGCAAACAAATAAATTTTACCTGATGTTGGATCCGTCACTGCAGAATGATAAAATAAAGTAGACGGAATGACTGCTTTTGAAGACCAAGTACCTACTTGGCCAAAAGCACTATTAATTAATAATAACCCAACTAAAACGGAAAACTGTAACTTTGAAAACAAATTTTTCATACACTATTTTCTAATATATTATTTCGATTATGCTATGATAAACCTTTAAATAAACGCTTTAGCGCTAAGAGAAAAGTTTTAGATAAAGAGTATTCACCTAATGTGAAGAGAATTAACAAGCAAATAAACGACATATCTACTTTGGACGTAAATAAACAGTGAGAAGGGATGTCCTAAAAATGAATTTTCTGGACAAGTCCTGAATTTTGCATTTGCTAGACAATAGTGTAGATATTTAGTACTTTTGTAATTATAAGGCTACTGTTCTAATAAAATTTATGCTTTTATATCTTTCCCTATTTTCAATTGCCATTTCAATATTATTAGCCATATACAATTGGCGTGTGAATAAAAATGCATTATTGATCTCTGGAATATTTATCATTTTTGCTACCTACACCATCACCCATTATTTTACTGTATACTCCTCAAGTAATTTTTGGTTAGGTATTTTTTATGCCAATTTTTCGCCTTTATGGTATTTACCAGGCCCATTTCTCTACTTCTATGTGAGAAGTACTCTAACTGATACTCGAGCCATTAAATCCTGGAAAGATAGCTTACATTTTACGCCCTCCATCATTCATTTAATTAGTATTGCGCCCTATTTATTTTCGCCACTTTCGAATAAAATAGAAAATGCTAGAAAAATACACGCTGATTTAAATTATATAGTCCAAAATCAAATAAACCTATTTTATACCACAGAGTTAGCTTTTATATCAAGACCTTTACTTATCATAGCCTACTGTATAGCTTGTTTTTACCTACTGTTCAAAAACACTAGAAACATTTCTAATCAAAATACCATTACCCAAATTCAAATTAAAACCTCCTACCGGTGGTTATTGGTATTAGTCATTTGCCTTTTACTTGTCTGCTGCGGGTTTTTATATTTAACAAGTGAATTAGCAGGAAAAGAACTTACTAAGTTTTCTTTAGAATCAAAATTTGCCCATTTGTTTTCAGGGTTTATCATATTCCTTCTTCCAAGTTGTTTAATTCTATTCTTTCCTAAAGTCCTTTATGGAATGCCAATGCTGAGTCCGCAAGCAAATCCCAAAAAAGAAAAGTCTATTAATATTAAAAGAGAGGTTATTGACAACGATCCATTTAATGAAGTTGCCCTCCAGATGATTGATTATTTAACTAGAGAGAAACCATATTTGAATCCAGCGTTTGAAATTTCTGATTTATCCATCAGAATGCAAATTCCTCAACACCACATAGCATATTGTTTTTCAAGCATTCTTGATACAAAATTTACTTCTTATCGATCAAAATTGCGAGTAGAACACGCTAAGGAGTTATTGAAGTCAGGTACCGCTGACACTCTATCTATCGATGGAATAGGTGCCCAATCCGGGTTCTCTTCCCGCTCTAGTTTTTATGCGACGTTCAAAGCAGAAACTGGCCTGACGCCCAGTCAATATTTGGAAAGTATATAACAAAAAAAAGGCCTCTTTTCAGAGGCCTTTTTCTTATCCTTAAGGGAGTATTTCTATTTCCACCCTTCGATTCAGCTTCATTCCATCAAGCGTTTTATTAGGCGCTGCTGGCACCAGCTCAGAGAACCAAGCCACTTTCATTCGCTTCGCTTTTAGGCTATTCTTAATCAAATACTGACGCGTTTCGAATACCCGGTTTTTCGAAAGTTCAAGATTGTAATTCACGGTTTGGTTCTCTGAGCTGGTGCCAGCAGCGCCTAATAAAACGCTTGATGGAATGAAGCTGAATCGAAGGGTGGAAATAGAAATACTCCCTTAAGGATAAGAAAAAGGC
>JBJTMY010000172.1:0-37907 GCA_046073825.1 Bacteroidota bacterium | reverse complement strand
TTAGTATGGGACGACTTCTGTGCATGGTATCTTGAATTAATAAAACCAGCATATTTAGCGCCTATTGATGCAAAAACTTATGCTGCAACCATTGGTTTCTTCGAAAACATCGTTCGTATTCTTCATCCTTTCATGCCATTCGTATCAGAAGAAATCTGGCACTTAATAGCAGACAGAAAAGAAGGCGATGATTTGATTGTAAACAAATGGCCAGAAGTTAAATCGACTGATGCAACTATCATCAACAACTTTGCGGTAGCATCTTCCATCATTTCTGAAATCAGAAACTTCCGTCAAAGCAAAGGAATTTCTCCTAAAGAATCATTAGCGTTGATAATATCGAAAGTCGGTAATACAGCAGCGTTAGATGTATTTGGAAGTTCAATTATCAAACTTTCTAATTTAAGTGCTATAACAATTTCCGAAGAAAAACCATCGGGTGCATTTCCATTTGTAGTACAACATTACGAATGCTATATCCCACTTTCAGAAGCAATTGATAAAGACGCTGAGAAAGAAAGATTATCGAAAGAGTTAGAATACACAAAAGGATTTTTAAAATCGGTAGATGCAAAGTTAAGTAACGAACGATTTGTGAATAATGCTAAGCCTGATGTTGTAGCTGCGGAGCAAAAGAAAAAAGCGGATGCAGAATCAAAAATAAAATCGATTGAAGAAGCCCTAGCTTCATTATAGTGGGTAATGCATATTAGTCAACGGCAATTATTTTTTAGTCACGTAGCTCAAACTAGTCCTGAGCCCCTAGCACTTGAAATAGAAAAGGCAGAAGGCTCCTATTTATTTGGAACAGACGGTAAGCAATACCTCGATTTCATTTCAGGCATTTCAGTAAGTAATGTCGGTCACCGACATCCGAAAGTGATCGCGGCGATTCAAGAACAATTGAACAAGCACATGCACGTGATGGTGTATGGAGAGTTTATACAGAGTCCGCAGGTAAAATTAGCGACTGCATTGTCAGCTACTATGCCTGGAAAACTAGATAGCATCTATTTTGTAAATTCAGGAACAGAAGCGACTGAAGGAGCTATCAAACTTATCAAACGTGCTACTGGAAGAAAAAAAATCATTGCGTTTAAAAATTCTTATCATGGAAGTACAAACGGAGCGTTGAGCTTGATGAGTGATGAATATTTTTCATCAGCCTACCTCCCACTCTTACCCAATATTGAATTTTTAAACCCGAATGATGAAAGCGAGTTGCATCATATTGATAAAGATACAGCCGGTGTTTTTGTAGAATTAATTAGAGGCGAATGTGGAGCCATTCCTTTAGAACCATCTTTTGTAACAAAACTTAAAATTCAATGCGAACAAGTGGGGGCCTTGTTAGTTGTTGATGAAATACAATCAGGATTTGGAAGGACGGGGAAGTTCTGGGCATGTGAACACTACGAGTTAATTCCCGATGTTTTATTAATGGCAAAAGGAATGGGAGGCGGAATGCCAATAGGAGCTTTTGCTGCTAGTCATTCATTAATGAAAGAATTAAGTCACAATCCCGTATTAGGGCATATCACCACATTTGGCGGACACCCCGTTTCTTGTATGTCCTCATTGGCGACACTTGAAATTGTAAATGATATTGTTATGACTAATCATGTTCTGCAATGCGAACAGTTAATTCGTAAAGAACTTTTACATCCGAAAATAAAGGCTATTCAAGGAAAGGGATTATTGCTTTCAGGAGAATTAAGCACGAAAGAAGAAAATTTTGAATTTATTAAATCGTGTGTCAAAGACGGACTCATTACCGACTGGTTTTTATTTGCTGACCATCGCTTCCGCATTGCACCACCACTAACCATTTCTCAGGAAGAATTAAATCATGGTTTAATCATTTTAAAATCGAATCTCGATCGATTATAAATCTTCCTGCAAAATTCATTTAACCTCTGCTATCTTGCAGTTACATTAGTCACTAACCCTAATAAAATAGTTAAATTCGTAATAAATCTGCCTGCTATGAATGTATTAATTGTTGAAGACGAACGTTCGCTCTCTCACGAGATGGAAATTTATTTGACGCGTCAGAATTTCAACTGCGATGTGGCCTTTAATGGAAAAAGCGGAATGGACATGGTACTATCTAACGAGTACGATTTTGTATTACTTGATTTGGGTTTGCCAGACATGGATGGACTAGCGCTTTTAAGAGAAGCGAAAAAGAAAAAGTGTGAAGCTGCTTTTATCATACTTACAGCACGTAGTGAAGTAGAAGACAAAATCATGGGACTTGATTTAGGTGCTGACGACTACATTGGAAAACCCTTTTCTTTGGCTGAATTACAAGCACGCATGCAAGCAATTTTACGACGAAAACATGGTTTAAAATCGAACGTAATGCAAATTGCTGATTTTGAAATTGACATTTCTAATCGCATGGTTCAATGTAAAGGCACGCCTATCAATTTGACGAAAAAAGAATTCGACTTATTACATTATTTAGGATTACATAAAAATCGTGTGCTCACGCGTACACAACTTACAGAGCATATATGGGGTGATGTTTTAGATGATGATTACGAATCGAATTACATAGATGTACATATCAACAACCTTAGAAAAAAACTTTCGGGCCACGGCTCAGTAGATTGGTTTGAGACTGTGAGAGGTGTTGGCTATCGAGTAAACTTATAAGATGAATTTTTTACCCAACTTCATTAAGCGCAGAAAATCGCCAACTATTCAAACAAAGTTTGCGATTTATAATGGATTATCGAAATTGATAATTGTGTTGGCTTTTAATGCCATCTTGCCCATGATTGTGCAGAAGTTAGTGTACGACCATATCGATAAACGATTAATTGCACGATCAGAACGCGTATTATTAACTGTCAAGAAAGGTGGAATCGAAGAGATCACACTCGAACAAGATTGTAGTTTTGAAAGCTACAGCATATTGAAAGAAGAGTTTGTTGCTATCTACCCTATTCTCGATCCAAGAAAAATGTCGAGAGACATGGAGATTAGTGATGAAGAATGGCGCTCATCAAACGGTGAGACGATGAAACACCGAATTATCAAACGTCCATTCACTTACGATAATCAATTATATGAATTAAATGTTGGTGAGGGAATCGGCTCTATTGAGCAATTAAAAAATACTTTCCAGCAATTTTCATTTATGATTATGCTGTTTTTTGTATTGTTAAGTTTATTTATCGATTTAGGATTTGTAACGATTCTAATGCGTCCGTTAAATAAAATAATGGAGCGCAAATTAAAACCAGTTCCTTCACCTAATAATTTTGATTTTACACGTATCAATACTACTACCAGAGAATTCAATAAGCTTGATCAACGCATTAATGAAATGATGTTGATGTTGAAAGATGCGTTTCAGATTGAGAAAGAATTTATCTCTAATGTATCGCACGAATTACAAACACCTATCAGTATCATTCAAAACAGACTCGAAAATTTAATGATTGAACATGACCTTAACGAAGAGGTCATGATTAAACTTTCCGACTCCCAGCGTACGTTAAACAGAATGAGTAAAATTATCAAAGCACTTTTACTGATATCAAAAATTGAAAATGATCAATATCTAAAAAATGAAAAAGTAGAGGTAGTACAATTGCTTGATGAAGTAATTGAAGAAATTGAAGAACGACTTATTGAAAAGGATATTAAAATCATTCGTCAGTTTTACGAGAATTTTGAAATCAACCCTGGCAATAAAGCCTTATTATATACCATGTTTACGAATGTGATTAATAACGCTATTAAATACAATAAAGCGGGTGGTAATATCATCATCACGACTAAAACAATTGGTAATGAATTTACGATTGAAATAAAAGATACGGGTATTGGTATGAAGAAAGAAGAAATACCAACTATATTCGATCGCTTTAAACGCCTACATAATTCTACTGCTGAAGGATTTGGATTAGGATTACCTATTGTAAAAACGATTGCCAACTTTCATCAAATGAAAGTGCGCGTAGATTCAGAAGCAGGTGTTGGTACGTCATTTACTTTTATTGCCGAATCTAATACTGATTAGAAGCGAGCAACACTAATGTGCAAGCATGTATAAAATGAATACCATGCTCATGAAGTAAATTTTCTAATTCTAGATTTTCGGAACCCGGATTAAAAATAACACGCTTCGGATTAGTCTTAATAATATAATCATAAAATACATGTTGGTTATCTGGATTAATATATACCGTTACAGTATCAATATTTCCAAAATCAGGTTGGTCAGTTACAATTTCACAATCTTTAATTTTCCCACTTCTTAACCCAATAGCATAAACTTCATGCCCGTGTAATTGTAAACTAAGAATTGCTCTGTTTGAATATCGTTCCGGGTTCGTCGAAGCACCCAACACCAATGTTCTCTTGCTATTCATGATAATTAAGTTCTTTATTAAAAGTTTCTTTAATGAAATACACTCCTATAAAAGCGGGAATAAAACTTATAAAGCCGAGCAAAACGGCAGAATTTATTGTACCATAAGATGGCTCTAAGTACTTAAATAATAAAACAATGGGAACAACAGAACCTCGCACAATATTAGGAGTAGTTGTAGCTACTGTAGCTCTAAGATTGGTTCCAAATTGTTCAGCAGCCATGGTAACAAAAATAGTCCAGTATCCGGATGTTACTCCAAGTAAAAAGAAATAGAAATAGTACATATCCAAACTTACTCCTTTTGAATATAAAAATCCGAAGTAAAACAACGCGCAGCAGACAAGATAAATATAAAGTACTTTTTTTCGGCTCTTCATGATCTGCGACATACCACCACTCAACAAATCGCCAAACGAAAATCCAAGATAAGTAAACATGACCGCTTTAGTTATTAGAGCAGGGCCACCTATAACATTCAAATTTTCAGGAGCCGAAAACTTCACACTGAACTTCATTAAAATTGCCACTCCACACCAAATTGGAATTCCTATCGACAAGCAAAGAAGATATTTAATCAACCTTTTTCTATCTCCAAAAATCATCAACAAGTCACCACGCTTTATCTGACTATTTTCATTCAATGAATTAAACATTCCAGATTCAATTGTACCAACGCGAAGCGATAATAAAATCAAGCCTAGTACACCACCTATAAGATAGGCCACTTGCCAATTAGCAAACGAACCTAAACTTAAATTCTGACCTACAAATGAAGATGCAAGCACTGCACCTAAGGCACCTCCTACAGCGACTAACATGGTCCCCCATCCTCTCGACTCTTTATGCATAGTTTCGGAAACTAACGTTACCGCAGCACCTAACTCACCCGCCAATCCTAACCCAGTGATAAAACGCATGAATGCGTATTGCTCAACATTTACTACAAAAGCATTTGCAATATTTGCTAATGAATATAATAATATGGAACCGAACAAAACTGACTTTCTACCTTTTTTATCTCCTAAAACGCCCCATAAGATTCCGCCTATTAACATCCCTCCCATTTGCCATAAGAACAATTGATAATCGTAGCGTTCAATTAATTTAGGATTTATAATGCCAATGCCTTTTAAACTTTCTTTACTAACTAAGTTAAACAATTGCAAATCGAATAAATCAACGAAGTAACCAAGTGCGGATACCAGTACGATTAAATTAAAGGGGTTACGTGTGTTATTCTTCATATTTATTCTGTTACTACAACAAGTATTTCATTTGAAAATGGTTCGATATGATTCATGAAATAGCGAATCCCCTCTACGCCTTCTTTTAAGAAAAACGGTACAATCGATTGCTCCCTCTCCTGTGGATGGTTATCAGGAAAAACTTCATCAACAATTTGTTTACAAATGTTCAATGCATTTTCATTTTTCTTCTTAATGGCTTGCAGCATTTTCTTTTCGATATTTTCTAATGCATTAATTGTCTTCTGCCGTTCAGCTTGAATGTACCTTTCTAATGTAGGATCGATAGTTAGTGCCTTTGTTGCAATCGAATTAAACTCCTCTGCTAATTTATTTTTGCTATCGGCTAAATCAAAATTGTTTTTCTCTTGTCTTTCAATAACCAATTTTATCAATGCTTGTTCACCTTGAAATATCTCGTCTTCATGAACACCAATAGCCAAAGCTTTCTTCAATAATTTTTCTGTTATAATTAACGCATTGTTTCGATTAACTAACATTGGAAAAAACAACTGATGATATTCAAACAATGATTTCAATTGCAACCAATAAGCCAACTCCCCTGCCCCGCCGATATAAGCAATGTTGGGTAAAATCTTTTCTTGATAGAGCGGGCGCATAATTACATTTGGACTAAATCGCTCTGGATATCTATCAAGCATATCCAATAAAATATCATTTGAAAAAAACAAATCAGTATTCGTCACATTAAATACCCCATTATGATGATTAACAAAACGCTCTCTCAAATTCGTGTCCTTATAAAACAAATTAAGCTCTCTTGGAAAAACTTGTGGACGATATTTTAAAGATAGTCTATCAGACGTTTCCGTCACTTTGGCATGAGCTGTTTGATTCAATAACTCATCTCGCATTTCTTTAACGAATGTACTTTTCAAACGAGCATCATTCGCATCTATTACCACGATTCCAAATTCGCCTAGTAAAGAATAAACAAACTTTCTGGTAGCTTCCGATAGATTCAATCCTGCTTGATAACAGTCTTTAAGAATCTTATTTAAATACGCTGCATTGAGCGAATCTCCATTGATGGCTCTTAGTTGGTTTATTAAATCATTTAATGAATCAGTAGCCATTTCACCACATGCTCCGGCAGGATTCTGTAAATCCCAAGTAAGTTTGTTTTGAAAGACGCGAACACTAGCTATTTCCTCAAAGTCGTGATCTTCTGTTGCCATCCAAAAAACAGGAACAAATTTCTCTTGCTTATTTTGATCGGTTAATTGCTGAGCAAGTTTAATCGTTGTAATTATTTTATAAATAAAAAACAATGGTCCACCAGCTATTCCCAATTGATGACCCGTTGTAATTGTAAATGTATTGGAATCGATTAATGAAGAAATTCGTTGTTGAAGGTTACCTAATTGCAAATAGTTTTTATTCTGGTCAAGTAAAACTTCCACCAACAATTCTCTATCAACAACAAATTTTCTTCTGTCGGAAATTGCTTGTTCTAAATTTTCAAAATTAGGTTCGTATTGATAAAACGTTTGAAGAAAATCAGATCCGTTTAAATAATCCTCTAAGAGATTATTTTTCCAATTGGTCTTGCTTAACGGTACCTTGTAATTACGCATGTATTATTTTATTAATTCACCGAACAAATCAAATTCGGAAGCAGATGTTATTCTTACATTGGCAAAATCGCCTACACGCACATAAGCATCTTTGGCATCAATCAACACTTCATTATCTACCTCGGGAGAATCAAATTCGGTACGACCAATAAAATTATTATCCTCTTTGCGATCAAACAATACCTTAAATTCTCTTCCTACTTTTTCTTGATTCAATTCTGCCGATATTGTTTCTTGTACGGCCATCACAGCTTGTGCACGTTCCACTTTTACTTCATACGGTACGTTATCTTCTAACGTATAGGCATGTGTGTTCTCTTCGTGTGAGTAGGTAAATATCCCTAATCGGTCAAATTTCAAATCCTCCACAAACTGTAACATATCATCATGATCTTGTATCGTTTCTCCTGGATAACCAGCTATCAATGTGGTTCGCAATGCAATTCCCGGAACTTTTTCACGAATTGTATTGACCAAATTATAGGTCTTTTCACGAGTAGTTCCTCGGCGCATCGATTTCAGCATGTTATCACTCACATGTTGAAGAGGCATATCGAGGTAATTACAAATATTATCCCTTGACTTCATAACATCTAAAACATCCATCGGAAAACCGGCAGGAAAGGCATAATGCAAACGTATCCATTCTATACCATTAACGTCAGACAATCGCTGCATTAACTCGGCTAGTTTACGTTCTTTGTATAAATCAAGTCCATAATAAGTAGAGTCTTGGGCTATCAGCAATAATTCTTTTGTTCCATTGGCAGCTAAATTTTTAGCCTCTTGAACCAAGTCTTCCATGGGTTTAGAAATATGATTTCCACGCATCAATGGTATTGCACAAAATGAACAAGGACGATCGCATCCTTCGGCAATCTTCATATAGGCAAAATGACGTGGTGTTGTCAGTAGGCGCTCCCCTACTAATTCATGCTTATAGTCTGCACCTAATGTTTTTAAAAGCAACGGTAAATCCCTTGTGCCGAAATATGCATCTACATTGGAAATTTCTTTCTCTAAATCTGGCTTATAACGTTCGGATAAACATCCAGTAACAATCAACCGTTCGATTTTACCAGCTTCCTTTTGTTTTGCAAAATGCAAGATAGTATCAATGCTTTCTTGTTTGGCATTGTCGATGAATCCACACGTATTTATAATCACAATCGCAGCATCCTGCTTGGTGCTTTCGTGGGTCACCTCAAATTGATTAGCCTTTAATTGCCCCATTAGTACTTCCGAATCAACGATATTCTTAGAGCAACCCAGCGTTACTACATTTACTTTATTTTGTTTAAGCGTTTTTGATTTCACGTTCCAATAAATTCAGTCACAAATTTACCAAATCGTTTTGTGATGTAAGAGGTAATTTGAATTTCTTTCATGCATCCAATTGTGAGACAAGATGAATGTAATATTTTCATCTTTGGAGCTTTTTATTGGTTGTCGTTTGAAATCAATCACCATCTAATCACCCCAACAAACCGAAGTTTTACCCTAAAAAAAGATAGAATTCACAAAAACGATGAACCAATTTTAAAATGAAGGTGCAAATTGCTTAAAAATCATAAACACATGAAAAAATTACTTATCCTTTTATTCGTAATCAGCAGCGCAAGCAGCTTCGCTCAGATTACAGCTCCTAATGGAATTTTTACTGGTTGTAAGCCAGCAAGCTTTACATTAATTGGCCCAGCAGGCTATGCTCGTTATGAATGGAGCAATGGGGCTACTACCCAAAAAATCGAGTATATTATGGATGGAACTACCGGAGCTATTTTAGACACTGCAACGGTTGGTCTTACTTGTTACGATGCAAACAATACAGCTTACGTTCAACAACCAGTAGTTGTACGCTCTATCAAGGAACCGGAATTGCTGAGTTGCTTTAACGACAAATACAACTATTCTTTAAACGATAGTATCAAAAGTGAACTAGTGCTTACTTACGGAAACGATGTTCCTCAGTATGTGTTTACCTTTATTCAAACGGATGCAAAAGGTCATGGCTCTAACCCCATTGCACGTTATGTATCTAATACAAGATGGTGTAAGTTGAGCAATGTTGCTCCAATGCTTAAGACTGGTAAGTTTTACTACGTAACTGTTCACGCAAGAATTAATAACGTAAATTATTGCAAAGGAAATTATAGTGTTATTGGGATTGGAATTAACATGCACGGACATGGAAATGGAAATGGCAACGGTGGACATGGCAATGGTTATGGAGAAAACGATGATCATGGAAATGATTTGATAATTTCATCTAACCCAATTGAAATCAGCTCTTATCCAAACCCAAGCTATAAAGACTGTCATATTGTAGTTGACAGCGATGACAAATCACCCATGGAAATTAGCATCTATAACATAGCAGGTCAATTAATTTATCGCCAGGAATTCGAAAGTTTACCGGTGAATGAAGAAGTAAGCAATTATTTAAGTAATCCAGGAACTTACAAAATGGTCATCACTCAGAATGGAAAAATAAAAACATCTTCAATTGAAAGACTTTGATTTTTGAAATAAAACAAAAAGCCCTGTAGCGAATAACTACAGGGCTTTTTTTATTCGTTAAACAACGACTTTACAAATTCATTCCGATCGAAAAGTTGTAAATCGTCTATTTTCTCTCCTACTCCAATATACTTCACGGGTACTTTAAATTGGTCACTTATGCCAATCACAACACCGCCCTTTGCAGTTCCGTCTAATTTAGTTAAAGCAAGCGCATTTACATCGGTAGCTGCAATAAACTGTCGAGCTTGCTCAATCGCATTTTGTCCGGTTGAGGCATCTAAAACCAATAAGATTTCATGGGGAGCGTCTGGAATCACCTTCTGCATCACCCTTCTAATTTTAGAAAGCTCATTCATCAGGTTAATTTTATTATGAAGTCGCCCTGCGGTATCAATGATACACACATCAGCACCTTGGGCTTTAGCCGAACTTACTGCATCAAATGCAACACTTGCCGGGTCAGCACCCATACCTTGTGATACAATTGGCACCCCAACACGATTAGCCCAAATTGTTAACTGGTCAACAGCTGCTGCACGAAAAGTATCAGCTGCACCAATTACCACATTCTTCCCTGCCAGCTTAAACTGATTAGCCAGCTTACCGATAGTGGTGGTCTTACCAACGCCATTAACACCTACCACCATGATGATGTAAGGTTTGGTCGGAAGATCTTTTAAAGAGTTAAAATCGCTATTGCCATTCGATTTGTTTTCTTCCAGCAATAATGCTATTTCCTCTCTAAGAATTTTATTAAGTTCATTAGAAGAAGTGTACTTATCGCGCGCAACTCTTTCCTGAATTCTTTTAACAATTTTTAATGTGGTTTCTACCCCAACATCCGAAGTTACCAATACCTCTTCAAGGTTATCCAACACCTCATCATCAATGCTGGACTTACCAATTAATGTTTTTGTTAGTTTTGAAAAGAAACTATCGCGCGTTTTTTCAAGTCCCTTGTCTAGCGACTCTTTTTTATCACGATTAAACAGACCAAATAGCCCCATTTTAAAAATTCAGATTATAAATGTAATAAAAAAAGCCTCTTTCAATGAAAGAAGCTAATTTCTTAGGCAGGTTGATTGCCAGTTATTATTTTTCTTTTAAGAAATCTTTTACGTGGTCATTGTGAACCACTTCTGATTTAAAGGTATAAGAACCTGTTAAAGGTGATTTTACCATCTTAATTACTTTTGAGAACTCTTTACCCTTACCGGTTTTAAGTGTCGCAACTACTTTCTTTGCCATGTTGTGATAATTTTATGGGAAACCCCGGTTATTTAATTTCTTTATGAACTGTAACACGCTTTAAGATCGGGTTGAACTTCTTCAACTCTAAACGTTCCGTTGTGTTTTTCTTGTTCTTTGTAGTGATGTAGCGTGATGTTCCTGGCATGCCACTGTTTTTATGCTCAGTGCACTCCATAATCACTTGTACTCGGTTACCTTTCTTTGCCATGATTTAAAATCAATTAAGTCCCTTTCTTAAGGGGATGCAAAGATAATATAGTTTTCCCGAAATCACAAATAGTCTTTATTAAAAATTTAATTTCGAACTAAAAAACATTAAAAAATTGATTTCTCCATCTATCAAACTACTCCTTATCTTGCTTTAGTTTTGATTTTTCTTGCATAAGAGATTCAATTTCAGATACTGTTCGGGGCAAGTTACCCGATAAATTAGTCGCAGTCCCTTGTTCATTTACTAATATATCATCTTCTATTCTAACCCCAATATTCCACCATTTTTTATCGCATGGCGAACCTTCAGGTATGTAAATACCGGGTTCCACAGTGATGATCGTTCCTGGCTTTAAAGTTCCATAGGTACCTGCATCATGAACATCTAAACCTAAATAATGACTGGTGCCATGCATAAAATAGTTTTTTGCGTCCTCTTTTTCTTTAATAATCCCCAGTTCCATTAATCCCTTTGCTACGACTGTCATCGTCGCTTCATGGGTTGCTCTAAATGGTTTTCCCGGTAGACATACAGCTATTCCTGCTTCCTGAGCCTTTAATACTAATTCATAAACAGCCTTTTGCTCTTCACTAAATCTGCCGTTAACAGGAAAGGTGCGGGTGATATCTGCGGTATATCCATGATATTCACCTCCCATGTCCGCCAATAATAAGTCGCCTGATTTTAACGAGTCTCGATTTTCTTGATAATGTAAAATGCAACTATTACCGGCTCCTCCACAAATGGAAGGATATCCCTGGTATTCGCCCCCATTGAACTTTACGAAATATTCTTCAATAGCTTGTGCTTGGTATTCCTTGAATCCAGGTTGAATCGCTTTCATAAGCTCAATAAATCCTTTAATTGATATATCTATTGCCTTTTGAATCAACTTTATTTCTTCTTTTTGTTTTACTTCTCTAAAAGAGGCCATTACTTTAATTGGCCTATTTTGATCGATAAAAGTAGCTGCTGGAACTTTTTCACGAAAGTCCTCCACAAGATTTTTCAACGCTATTTTTGAAAACGATTCTGAATTAGGTTGAGTAGGTAAATCAGCCCAAACCTCTTTTATTTTTGAAAAATCAATTCCAAATTCTTTGAACTCACTAGTCGTATATACGGCTTCGATCCCAGTTATTGCAGATGCTTCTTGACAAGTCGGCCGGAAGCCAGTCCAAATTTCTTCTGACCTATTTTTTGGTCGAATGAACAATAATTCTTGTACATGATGATGATTATCAAAAGTCTTCTCATCTTTAAATAATATCAATACAGCGTCAGGATCTCTAAAGCCACTTAAATAGTAAAAGTTAGGGTTTTGACTAAATTGAAAATCAACATCGTTGTTACGATTTCTGATTGGATTGGAAAAAAATACCGCTATAGCATGAGGCGGCATCTCTTCAATAAAATGAGTCCGGTTGTCTTTAAAAAAGCTAGCTGGCAGCAAATCATGGTCGGTATGCTGACCCAATAAAATGAATGGAAATAGAATAAAAAAAACCGACAGATTACTTTTCATGATTCAAATCTAATCAAAATCGTAATCTACCGGTTTTTTCAACCGTTATAATAATAATCTTACAAAGCTCCTTTTACAATAGCGCGTGTAATCGCTTCTGTAATTCCGATTTTATTAATCGTTCTTAGAGCTGATGTACTAACTTTTAATGTGATCCACTCACCAGTTTCAGGTAAATAAAATTTCTTAACCTGTAAATTTGGATTAAAACGACGCTTTGTTTTGCGGTTTGAGTGGCTTACTTTATTACCGGTGATTGCTTGTTTTCCGGTTAAATCACAAATTCTCGACATGACTTTTCGTTATTAGGACTGCAAATGTAGTAAATTTTGTTTTATCTGCAAATACCCTTGTTTTTTTTTGAAATTTATTTTTGGCCGCCCTAATTTCCTTTCTGAAGAATTTCCTTTCGAAGAAGATTTAATCCACTTAATGCCGCTACCTCTATGGTTCTTAATCGATTGTCCCCCAACTTCAATAAATAAGTTTTTGTTCCAGCGGGCGTACTCACGCCCACCCAAACTGTTCCAACTGGTTTTTCAGGTGTTCCACCACCAGGCCCGGCCACGCCAGTAGTGGCTACGGCACAATCGACTTTAAAGAGATTTTTCACTGATTCAACCATTGCAACAACTACTTGCTCACTCACTGCTCCATGCTTTTCAATTAATTCAGCTGGAATTCCGAGCATTTGCGTTTTACTTTGATTTGAATAAGTTATAGATGATCCCATGTAATAAGCAGAACTTCCAGGAATTGAGGTAATTAAATGCGCCATATATCCTCCTGAACAACTTTCTGCGGTTGCTAATGTCCAACACTTTTGCTTCAACAAACGTCCAACTACTTCGGGTAATTCTTCCTTACCATATCCATAAATATACTCTGGAATAATCTCTACTAGTTGTTGAGTTAAATTTTTAATTTGCATTTTTAGCTCTTCCTCTTTTACACCGGTCCCTGTTAATCGTAACCGCACAGAGCCTGCGCTTGGTAAATATGCCAACTTAATATTGGTTGGCAATGATTTTTCAAACCCGGCTATTTTCTCTGCGAGAAAACTCTCGCCTATTCCAAAAGTAAGAATGGTACTATGGAGTATTAACGGAGTTTTAAATCGAGTCTTCAAACGAGGAATTACTTCTTGCTCCATCAAATATTTCATTTCGTAAGGAACTCCTGGCATACTCACATAAACCACCTCATTCTCATCGAACCACATCCCTGGTGCTGTTCCAACTTTATTATAGAGTGTTGTGCAATTCTGAGGAACTTCAGCTTGCAAACGATTTAAAGCAGATACCTCCTTGCCGCGTATTGAAAATAGATGAATCACATCCTGGAAAGCTTGTTCATCAAAACGCATCGTTGTATTGAAGTAATCAGCTAAGGTCTTTTTAGTTATATCGTCATTAGTCGGCCCTAAACCACCAGTAATTAATACAAGTTGAGCGCGAGACGATGCCTCTGTTAGAGTATTTAATATCTCTTCGCGCTCATCAGAAATCGAAGTGATACGATTAATTTTTATACCCACCTGATTCAATACTTCTCCCATCCAGGCGGAATTTGTGTCGACAACCTGACCAATTAACAACTCATCTCCTATTGTAATCACTTCTGCTTTCATCTTCTTATAATTTTAATGCGAGAATATTATAACTATTTATTGTATAGTACATGGAAACAATGCAAATTCGTCAACTAAAAAATATCTTCTTTTCTTTTTGGTCTAATTGCATCTAACCATTTGAAATCCCTTAATTTAATATCATTTTCAATGGCATCCTTTACAGGCATCATCACCGCATCAGGCTCCGTTTTTAATGCAATTTTTTTTACTTTACTGTCGGAAATATAAATATTCATATCGCTACAGTCCGCTTTGTTGACGCCGGTTAATTGCTGTTTTTTATTTCGAATAAAATAAACAGTTTGTCCGTTGCCAGCCACTTTAATCAAACCTAATTTATTATCATAAAAATACCCTACCATATTTCTTCCCTTAATTTGATTGTAACGTAATGAATCTTCCTGTCCAACAATAAAGGAATTTTCTTCAAGGTATAATTTATTTAATTGGTTATTGGATAATTTTAATTTAATAAAATTTGCAGTCAATTGATTTTTATCGCTCCACAAAATGGGGTTAGAATAAAAAGAAATCAAGGAGTCGGAAGTATTGTAAACTAAGGAATCACAACTACCTTGTAAATCATTTTTAAAAATCTTCACTTTATGATAGGCAAAATATTGTTTTTGCTTTTTCGCAGAATCTAGTTGCACATAGAGGGTATCTGCATGCAAATACATGGAGTCTTTTTCGAAAATTTTTATGAGTGAAGATTTGCCTGTAACAAATGATTTTCCTTTTATTTCATTCATATATGCATACTCACCCGCAACAATAATCTTCTGAATTGTATCAGTCAAAGAAACATTTTTCCATGCTTTTCCAACACCTTCAATACGATTATAAAAAAGGGAATCGCCCATTAATTTATTTTCTTTTGAATGGATGTATGCATTTTTGCCAAACATAGATTTCTCTGTTTGTGTGTTATACCAACCATTTTCACAGTAAATAAATCCACCATCCTTACTAACACCATTAATAGTTGTTGGTCCGAAAAAATAGGCGGTATTGTTAATTGTATTATACTTTAAAGTATCAGAGTTCATTACATACCGAGGATTTACCAATCGCACTTTATTTTTGAAAAACACTTCTTTGTTTCTCGCATAATAATAACCGATTTCGCTGGTAAGGGTGTTCTCTTTGTCTTTTACTTGTCCACTCTGAAAGTACGACCCAACATCATTTAATAAATCATAAAACAAGATGGTTGTAGTTAAATCCATTTTGCCATCGGTTAAATGCACTTGCTTACCACTCACCTGCGCATTTTTTGTATTACCATCATAGTGTATTACCTCACCGGTTAATCGAGCTTGAGGTCCTTCCATTCTAATTTGACCATAGGCATCAATTGTATTATTGTATTCATAAAACAAAGCCGAATCACAATATAACAGCGTATTCTCCTGACGAAAAATCACATTACCCACTAACCTCCTCACTTCAATTCCATTGTATTTAACCCCTTCTAAGGAACCAGCCTGAACAATTTCTATAGGCTTTCCATTGACCTGAGCAAACCCAACATTTGAATGAAACAATAACACTAGTATTACAAACCAAAAAGTTCGTACGATAAAACCATACGAACTTTTTATTTTTAGACAATACTCGAGAATTTGTATCATCAATTGCTAATTTATTTAAAAACCTCTTCGCGCACCATCGTTTGTTTACGATCAGGCCCTACCGACAAAATAGTAATAGGCAATCCTGTTGCGTTTTCTATATAAGAGATATAATTTAAAAATGCCGGAGGCAATTGTTCTAAATCATTGTATCCTGTTAAATCTTCATTCCATCCTTCTAACTCTTCATAAACAGGTTCTATTGGTTCATTCACCACATCGTAAGGTACGTAATCAATTGTTTTACCTCTGTATTTATAATGAGTACAAACTTTAATAGTATCAAAACCACTTAACACATCCGACTTCATCATGATTAACTGTGTGACACCATTTAACATGATGGCATAATTAAGTGAAGGCAAATCGAGCCACCCACAACGACGAGCACGACCTGTAGTTGATCCAAATTCATTTCCTTTCTGACGCAATGCATCTCCTGTCTCATCAAACAATTCAGTAGGAAAAGGCCCACTTCCAACGCGTGTACAATACGCTTTGAAAATTCCATAAACTTCTCCAACAGCAGAAGGAGGAATCCCTAGTCCGATACAAGTTCCCGCTGTTACAGTATGCGAAGATGTTACGAATGGATAAGAACCAAAATCAACATCCAACAATGAACCTTGAGCACCTTCTGCTAAAACGGATTTACCATTTCGGATATTGGTATTCAATTCATATTCACTATCGATTAAAGTCAACTCTTTCAACAACTCAATACCTTCGAAAAAACCTTGCTCCATTGCAGGCAAATCATATTCAAAGTCATATTGCTTTAACATCGATATGTGTTTATCGACTAACTTCTTGTAATTCGCTAAGAAATCTGGATGTTCAATATCTCCTACACGTATTCCGTTACGGCCAGTCTTATCCATGTAAGCAGGACCAATCCCTTTCAAAGTAGAACCGATTTTCTCTTTTCCTTTTGCTGCTTCTGATGCGGCATCAATTAATCGATGAGAAGGTATAATTAAATGAGCCTTTCGTGATATCTTTAGATTAGCCTTCACATTCACTCCACGGTCAACCAAGGCATCAATTTCTTTTTTAAAAACAACAGGATCGATTACTACTCCATTTCCAATTACATTACTCTTTCCATCATGAAAAATTCCCGAAGGAATTGTATGCAAAACATGCTTAGTCCCTTCAAATTCTAGGGTATGACCTGCATTTGGCCCGCCTTGAAAGCGAGCAATAACATCGTAACGAGGGGTCAAAACATCAACCACCTTTCCTTTTCCTTCGTCTCCCCATTGAAGACCTAATAAAACATCAACTTTCATATTGCAATTAATTGGCGAATGTTTTTGCTGCCGATTCTTCGTTTTCTAATACAGAAAACACGTTGTTTAATTTAGTAATAACCAATAACGAATTGATTTTTTCTGGCACTGCACAAATCACCGCTTCTCCTCCTGATTTTCGCGCTTTTGATAAAATATTTAAAAGGATATTTAATCCTGTGCTGTTCATATACTGAAAAGAAGACAAATCAATAACAAAATTTAATTGTTCACCTTCGGGATGTGCATCAATCTCCTCCATTAAATTATTCGCTTGGTTTTTCTCAATTAAATTTCCATTTAATTTTACCAATGAATAGTGGTCTTTTTTTGTGATTTTATATCCGAAATCCATAGTGTTTTTATAAGCTGCTAAGTTACTTGTTTTTTGTTTTCAAATTTTCACAATCCCCCGTTTGTCCTAACTTATTGCATTTGCCAAATAAATTAAGGCTATGATGTGTTACATCGAAACCTAAAATATCTCCCATCATGGATTGAATTTGTTGAATGCGTGGATCACAAAACTCCAACACTTTACCGCAATCCTGACAAATCAGATGGTCATGTTGTTTGTAAGCATAGGACTTTTCAAATTGAGCCATATTTTTCCCAAATTGATGCTTAGTAATCAAATCACAATTTAGTAAATGCTCAATGGTGTTATAAAGTGTTGCACGACTGACGTGATACTTTTTAATTTTCATGTGAGCGAACAACGACTCGACATCAAAATGATCATTGATTGCATAAATTTCCCGAAGTATAGCGAATCGTTCTGGCGTTTTTCGGAGGTTGTTTTTTTCAAGGTATTCTAAGAATACTGCATGAACTTTATCTGCTAACTGTTCGCTTTCACTATTCATAAGCTGATTCATTTTGTTCGTTTTTATTATCGATACGAGTAACAGATAAAATACCTGGAAGTTTTTCTAGTTTTTTAATTAACTTTTTCAAATGCTCCGTATCGTGAACAAACAACATTATTGTACCTTCAAATACACCATCGTTACTTTCAATATTTAACGATCGAATATTCACTTTTAGTTCGCTTGAAATAACTTTTGTAATATTATTTACCACACCCACATCATCTAATCCCGTTAATTTAACCCCTGTTAAAAAGGCGATTTGTTCTTGTCCGAACCACCTTGCCTTCACAATTTTATTGGCATAATTGGACATTAACAACATTGCATTTGGACAATTCGTACGATGAATAGCTATACTATTTCCGTCTCCAATAAATCCAAATACGTCGTCTCCCGGAATCGGTGCACAGCAATCCGATAATTTATATTTGATTTGGTCAATATCCTGACCTATTACCAACATGTCCGATTTGCCTCGAACCGATTTTACTAAGTCTTCAAAAGTTTGTTGATCGGTCTTAAACGAGTTCGGTAATTTACCTTGCGATTTTAAGTCGAAAAAATCTTTCAAGTTGGACAAGTCAATTGCTCCAACTGCGATGCGATAATAAAAATCGGTAAGGTTGGTTACTTTAAAAAACATTAACAATTCATTTACCGCATAATTACTTTTATCTAGCTTCAGCGCCTTAATTTTTTTATCAAAAATCTCTTTCCCTTCTTCTGCAAACTTTTTCTTGTCTTCTTTTAAAGCAGTTTTAATTTTTGATTTTGCTTTGGCTGTCACTACCATATCCAACCAATTTTCTTTAGGACGTTGTTTGCTTGCTGTGATTATCTCTACTTGATCGCCAGAGTTTAATACATGAGAGATGGCAGCTAACTTATGATTCACTTTCGCACCGATACATTTTGTGCCAATGTCTGAGTGAATTTCAAAGGCAAAATCGAGCGCTGTAGATCCGGATGGCAATGTTTTAATTTCACCTTTTGGCGTAAAGACGAAAATCTCTTCAGCGAATAAGTTCAGTTTAAAATCATCAATAAAATCCAATGCATTCGTATCTGGATTTTCTAATGTCTCACGAATTCGAGAAATCCACTCATCCAAGGCTCCTTCGTGATTGGACTCTTTGTACTTCCAATGAGCTGCATATCCTTTTTCTGCAATCTCATCCATCCTTTTCGTTCTTATCTGCACCTCTACCCATTTCCCCTCTTTACTCATCACAGTTGCATGTAATGATTCATATCCATTCGCCTTCGGAGTACTAATCCAATCCCTTAATCGGTCAGGGTTCGGAGTAAAGTAATCGGTAATGATAGAATACACTCTCCAACATTCTGCCTTTTCTAAATCAAATGGGCAATCAATGATGATTCGGATAGCAAATAAATCATACACTTCTTCAAAAGTGATGTTTTGCTTTTTCATTTTGTTCCAAATGGAATTAATGGATTTTGGGCGACCTTTAACTTCAAATTTAAAATGCTCTTTTTTTAATTCATCGATGATTGGACGAGTAAAATCGTTTATGAATTTTTCACGGTCCTTTCGACTTTGTTGCAGTTTAAGAGCAATTGATTTATATACATCTGGCTCTGTATATTTTAATGACAAATCATCCAACTCCGTTTTGATTGCATACAATCCTAATCGATGCGCCAAAGGGGCATAGAGATAAGCTGTTTCATTAGCAATTTTCAACTGTTTGTCGCGTGGCATTGAACCCAACGTTCTCATGTTATGTAAACGGTCAGCGATTTTAATGAGGATAACCCGTACATCATCACTTAAGGTCAATAACATTTTCCGAAAATTCTCCGCTTGCAATGAACTTTTATGATCAAAAACACCGGATATTTTTGTCAAACCATCCACAATGTTCGACACTTTTTTATTGAACAATCGCTCTAAATCATCAAGCGTATAATGGGTATCTTCAACCACATCATGTAGTAATGCACAGACTATTGCTAATGCACCTAATCCAATTTCTTCAGCTACAATTTGTGCAACGGCAATTGGGTGATAGATATAAGGCTCTCCTGATTTACGACGCATATCGCTATGGGCCTCCAATGAAATATCAAACGCTTTACGAATCATTTTGCGTTCTTTAACATCTATATTGGTTTTACAAGCCTTTAAAAGTCCACGATAGCGTTTTAAAATCTCTTTTTTTTCCTGCTCAGGATCAAGGATAATGGGTGCTAACTTTGGTGTATTTACGTTATTTTGATTGGTACTCATAGTTGTTGAACAAAGGTATAAAAAGCCATTGGTATAAATAAAAAATGGCCGCTTGAAAACGGCCATCTTATTATTAAAAATCTTAGTTAATCATTACTGGCATCACCAACATTAACAAATCGGCATTAGGATCTGATTCATCTTTGGGAGGCGAAAGTAATCCTGCACGATTAGGTAAAGACAATTCCATTTGGATGTGTTCTGAATCTAGATTACTTAGCATATCAGAAATGAACTTCGCATTGAAAGCAATTTCAATATCTTTTCCTTCATAGCTACATTGCAAACGCTCATTTGCATCATTACCAAAGTCAACATCTTCTGCCGAAATATCCACTTGACTTCCTGCAATTTTAAACTTTACCTGGTGTGTCGTTTTATTAGAGAAAATAGAAACACGTTTAATAGCACTTAGAAATGAAAGACGGTCAATGGTTAACTTGTTCGGATTATCTAATGGAATTACTGCTTCATAGTTGGGATATCGTCCATCAATTAGTCGACAAATCAAACTAATATTATCGAAAGCAAAGAAAGCATTTGCTTCGTTGAAATCAACTTTTACTTGCGTATTGGTATTCGGAAGATTTGATTTTAATAAACCAAGAGGCTTTTTAGGGAGAATGAAAGAAATTTCTTTTGAAGAACGTATATCTGCTCTGCGGTAACGCACTAAACGATGTGCGTCTGTTGCAACGAAGATTGAACCTTCTTTACCAAATTGACAATAAACACCTGTCATTACTGGGCGTAATTCATCACTTCCTGTGGCAAACAAAGTTCTATTAATTGCATCTGAAAGCGTATCACTTGGAATATCGATAGAGTTAGGCTTGTCTATGGTTGGTAATTTAGGAAACTCTTCTCCATTGAATCCTGAAAGTTTGTATTTACCTACATTTGAACTTACTTCAATTTGAAAATTATCGGCGTTTACTTTAAAAGTAAGCGGAACTTCACTAAAAGTTTTAAGTGTTTCTAATAATAACTTGGCAGGCACAGCCACTTTCCCACTTTCTTTCGATTCTACTTCCATCGTAGTACTCATCGTTGTTTCTAAATCAGAGGCAGAAGCTTTTAACTCGCCTGGGTTTAATTCAAAAAGAAAGTTCTCTAAAATAGGAAGCGGAGTACTTGATTGTAATGCGCCACTAATTGCTTGTAATTGCTTTAATAAGGTTGTAGAAGAAACAACAAATTTCATATTTAAATTCTTTTAATTTTAATAACTATTTTCAAATCGGTCTAACCTATTCTGAAAAGCAAATATAACTAAGGAGATTTTTCAATCCCATCAATTTAATATGATGTTATCAACAATTCAAAGAAAAAAGGATTTTCAGGACCTAGTAGCGATTTTCTGTAGCCTTATCAGGTTTGCCAGGCATTAAAACTTCTGGAGTAATCATCAATCGATCAAAATGAAAATACTGACAAATAAACCAGTCCTCACTTCCTTCCACACGAGCATAAAAACGATCAATATCAAACTGCAAAGGCTTACCCGAAACTTCGTCAATTTGATTTCGTGAAGAAGCCGTAACTGGCTTGCGATATAATTGCACTGTCTTCGTATAATTACGGTCATCGGTCACAGCAATCACCGCAAAAGGAGTTGTTTTCAATATGGAATCAGCCTGAACCTTACCCAGTGTATTATCAATTCTTTCAAAATTAGTATTGCTAAAAACATCTAAGTATTTTCTAAGCTTTACGATATCATAAGACTCGGGCTTTGCCCCTAACTTAGTATAGGTTAAAGCATAAGTAGAATCTGCATTACGAGTTAAGGAAAAGCTTCTGTCTTGCTTTGTTGTATTTAAAATATTCACAGCTACAATTGTTCGAGGATCAAAATGAAAGACATAACGTTCTCGCCAATCATCCTCTTTAGTAATATATCGAGTAGATAAAAATCCATTGAATCCAGGAATATGCATGATATAAGGTACCGTTGACTTTTCGATGTACATGAACGTTCCTAAATTATCCATTGTGGGATGACCCACATAATAGGTTTTAACAATACTGCCTTTTTGGTAAATTTCAACTTTCACTGACTTGGAAGCCATCAGTTTCATAGTATTATTATATAGATTTTTACCTACCGGACTTTTGACTTCAATATTTCTAATGGTTTCTAATAAATTATCAATAGATTCCTTTCGAGCTTTGTGTTTACCGTTTACAATCCAATGACCACTATCAACTCGAGTTAAAAGTGATCTGTTACCATCTCTGTCTACAAGAAATATTTTATCTATTGCAGCAGTATCACTCACCGCAAAATCATGTAAATCACCAACTATGGTTGAGGACTTCTTTGTATAAACAGTAAACAAAGCAACTCCAGCCACAATTAAAAAAACGCCAATCAAAAATTTATTTTTCATAGAATTCGCAAAACTTACTTATTATATTTCTTACGTCGAGAATACGTTTTAAATATTCCAAACAGCATGATTAAAAAAACCGGTGCGGCAGCATTTATTACTTTTAGTGCTTGATTGTCTTTTTCCATCACATTTGGATCAATCAACCTTAATTTAAAAACCTTATTTCTCACTTGCATTAAATTCGATTCGTCGCATAAATAGTCGACACAATTTTGAATGAATGATTTATTTCCAAAGGTATTTCTCGTAAATCGATCGTAACCAAGTGGCATCGCATTTCCTTTTGTAGTATCATTGGCAATAATATCTCCGTCACTAATCACTATCATCTGATTATCCACACTTGATTCTTTGAAAGCTATTTCTTTATTGTCTATTATCTCTTTGGAGGCTATTCGGTTTTTAAATGCTGAAGTAAATTTACCTTCTAACAAAACAGCAACCGGCAAATCACTTAATGGAAACATTTTAGGGTCTGGCTTAAACTCCATTATCCCTAAACTTACCCGAGCAGGTGCTGTAGAAATCTTACTGTATTTCGAAGTTGCTAATAGCACTGTTGATTTTACATCAGAGGCACCCAAAATATCAATCGAACTTGTAAACTCTCCCTTAATAGAATTCAAATTGTTGACGATAGGATGCGTAGACATTGGAGTAAATACTGGAAAAAAGTACCAAGGTTTTAATTCTTGCTTTGGCTGATTCCCAATATATCCTGTTACAACAGGAATCATCGAACAACTTAAATCTTGAATCAAATCGTAATTAACCCTTGCACCATAACGAAATAGCATATCATCTAGATTTAAATCGCGAGCCAATGCCATTGTATTTCCAGATCGTTTAATGCTGTCCATTGTAACCTGCATCGGGTCAACCAACCAAATTACCTTCCCCCCATTCATTACAAATTGGTCTATAATGAACTTGTCTTTATTGTTAAATGCAGAGTCAGGCTTAGCAATAACAATTGCTTTAAAGTCACGTAATATCCCAAGTGTGCTATCAATTCTAACTCTTTTTACATCGTAAGATGATTGCAAAGTCTTTAAAATATCGGCAGTTTGTAATTCACCCAATTCACCATGCCCATAAACAAAACCTACTAATGGACGAAGAGGATTGGTCACCTTTCTGATGGCATTACATAATTCATATTCGATGTTCTGAATAGAATTATTCAACATTACTTCTGGTGGGGCTCCTAATTGATCTTTTAACAATTGAACGCCCATTTCCTGATTTGAATAACTCACCAATGCACCTGGCCAAATATATTTCCTATTCAAACCTTCCTTTGTTCGCTCTTCTAATGTTGATGGCTGTATCCCTTTTTGATAAAGCTGTGCAAATAGTTTGTTTCGTTCTTTTTCGTCAGGGTTAGCAGAAGGATCAATAAATTCATACTCTAATTTGCCGTTGGAATAAGCCCTCAACTCATCTAGCATCTCTTGTGTAGAATTCCTCAGACGCATAAATCCAGGAGCAAAATCACCTTCCAAGTAAACTTTAACAAAAACAACGTCTTTTAAATTCCCAACCAGTTCCTTACTTTCCTTTGATAAAGTAAAACGCTTGTCTGATGTTAGGTCAAAACGCAAGAACCAAAATCCCGCAATAACATTTAAGAAAGCAATAATTGAAAGCAGCATCATCAGGTTCAAAAGAGCCTGACGACGAACGTTGGGTTTTTTAGTGGGCTTAATTACCATTTTCTACTCTCGATTACCGTGCGTGTGGAGAAAAGAAACACAAATATTAAACTAAGAAAATAAATAACATCTCGCGTATCAATCACGCCTCTACTCATGCTGATATAATGACCATGAATTCCTAAATTATATAAGACATTACTTATGTAGGGCAACTTACTCAGTGTTGAAGCCATTTCAAATCCATTGTAACTTAATAGACATAAGAAAAAAGCAATTATAAAAGAGACCACTTGATTATCAGAAATTGATGATGCGAATAAACCAATTGCTACAAAGCCAGCCCCTAATAATAGCAATCCAATGTAAGAACCAAGGATAGAACCAGTGTCAATATTTCCTGCTGGGAAACTAATGGTGTAAATCGTAAAACAATAAAAAATTGTAGGAATCAAAGAAATCAAAACCAATATTACCCCAGATAAATACTTTGCCAAGACCACTTGCATTTCGGTTAATGGTCGGGTTAACAACAATTCAATTGTGCCCGTTTTCTTTTCTTCGGAAAAAAGCCTCATGGTAACAGCAGGAACCAAAAGCATATAAACCCATGGTGTAATGGAAAACAAGGAATCGATGTTTGCATAACCACCATCCATCACATTTAACTCACCAGGAAAAACCCACATAAACAAACCAATGGTCAATAGGAAAACGGCAATAACAATATATCCTATCAAAGAATTTAAGAAACTATTGATTTCTTTTTTAAGTAGCGCAAACATGGGTTGCAAAGTTAATCGAATGCTTCAAACTCAATGAAAAATCCACTTATTTTTTCATATTTTTTCAACGTTGTCCAATTATCTTTTTGTAATCAAAAAAAATGAATAGGTTCGCACTAACGTTTTATAATTTTACATGCCTAAAGTACTACAAATCATTAACCGGTTAAATCTGGGAGGTCCGACCTTTATTGCCGGGTATCTTACTGCCTATTTAGGAGAAGATTATGAAACGAAATTGATTGCAGGGTTAAAAGACGACAGCGAAGAAAGTTCAGAATTTATTGTTCGTGACATGGGAATTACGCCTCACTATATTGACCACATGCGCAGAGAAATTAATTGGAAGGACGATCGAATTGCCTACCAACAAATTGATCAGATAATCAAAGAATTTAAGCCAGACATTGTTCACACACATGCTGCAAAAGCTGGAACATTAGGTCGATTGGCGGCGATTAACAACCATGTACCGGTCATTCTTCATACTTTTCACGGACATGTATTTGAAGGCTATTTCGGAAAATTAAAAACATTTGTTTTTCTCCAAATAGAACGATATTTAGCGCGAAAATCTAGTGGAATAATTGCTATAAGTCAGGTGCAACGTGAAGAGTTGTCCAATCGATATAATATTGCTCCTTTAAACAAATCGTTTGTGATTCCATTAGGAATAGAACTCGAAAAGTTTCAAACGCATCAAGAAGAAAAAAGAAATTCATTTAGAGCACAATACCAACTATCACAAGACACCATTGCAGTTGGTATTATTGGTAGAATTGTCCCTATCAAAAACCATCGATTATTTCTAGATGCCTGGAAAGAAATCTTAACATTAACTACTAAAAAAATCCATGCGTTTATTATCGGCGATGGAGAATCTAAAGAAGATACTTTTAATTATTGCGAGGAACTGAACCTTGAATTCAATTATGAAGAAAAGAAGAATCCTTCTAATACCATTACATTTACATCTTGGATTATTGATATTGACCGAGCTATAGCAGGTATGGATGTAGTTGCACTCACCTCAAACAATGAAGGAACGCCAATTAGTTTAATTGAAGCACAAGCGGCTGGGAAGGCAATTGTCAGCACGAATGTAGGAGGAATTGAGGACATTGTAAAAGAAGGTGAAACTGCACTACTATCTCCAAAAGAAAACCGCGATTTATTTGTAAAAAATCTATTAGAAATAATTGAAAACGAAAAATTAAGAGAAAGGATGAATATCAACAGCCCAGCCTACGCTGAACAATCTTTTGGTTATCAAAAAATGATTAAAAATCATCGAAGTTTATATTCATCATTACTTAACAAAAGTCAATCTAAATAAGCGCTAATTCCAAAGTGGATTTTTTCATTACATTTGCTTTTTTTAAATTCAATTCCTACACTATGAAAAGAATAGTTCTGTTGTTGTTGACCATCGTTACCATTTCATCTTGCAACATCAACCCGAGCGTCATGTTTAAAGTTCCTTCGAATTACGAATATGACGTGGACCAAACAATTGGAAACGTTGAATATCGGGTTTCTCCAAACGATATTTTAAGTCTTAGTGTGTACACAAACGATGGATTTAAACTAATAGACATTACCACTTCTGCCGAATCAATTATTAATCGTGGTGGAATTGGTACTCAAAGTAGTTTTCAATACTTGGTGGAACCTGATGGAGCTGTTAAACTTCCTATTATTGGCAAAGTAAATGTTTCAGGCTCTACCATCCGTGATGTGGAGAAAATGCTTGAGGCACAATACGCTAACTTTTACAATAAACCATTCGTGGTTCTAAAAGTTGTAAACCGAAGAGTGACTGTATTCCCAGGCACTGGCGGTTCAGGAAGAGTAGTGAATTTAGAAAATGAAAGTACCACTGTGATTGAAGCATTGGCATTAGCTGGTGGTATAACTAACACCGGTAAAGCGAGAAAAATCAAATTAATTCGTGGTGACCTAAGAAATCCCAAAGTGATTTTAATAGACCTTTCAACGATTGAAGGATTAAAACAGGGTAATCTACTTTTACAAGCGAATGATATTATTTATGTGGAACCTGTACCAAGAATTTCTCAAGAAATCTTAACGCAAATTACTCCAATTGTAGGAATCATTACAAGCTTTGCATTAATTTATAATATAGCTATAAAATTCTAGGTCATTAAATAAGAAATTCGGGAGTGGCAAAGAAAAAAATATCACCAATAAATGAGGAGTTTGATTTCAAACTCTTCGTAACGATTGCTAAAAAAAACATGTTTGGATTCACCTTCCTCATGTTGTTAGCTGTTGTTACAGCTTTGGTTATTTTAAGGTATTCAGCACCTGAATATGAGTGTTCATCAGTTATTAAAATTGCCAATGAGGATAATGCCCAGCGCGTTTTGGGACTAGATTCAAAAAACGGTTTTTATGCTGATAATAACAGTCAAATTGCCGGCGACATCGAATTAATTAAATCAAAAATTATTCTAACCAAAGCAATAAAAAAATTACCACTTCAGGTTTCCTACTATTCAAAAGGGTCAATATTAGTAAATGAACTTTATAAGCAGACCCCTTTTACGGTTGATTTTACCATTAAAGACTCGAGTATTTTAGACAATCCAATACTAGTTGAGTTTAAAAATAAAAATACCGTATTGCTTACTTACACATCAAGACTTACCGGTAAAAAAATTAATCAAGAATATTATTCAGGCAAATGGATTACACTTCCAGAAGCGTTAATTAAAATCAATATATTGGATTTCGGAACCATTTCCGAAATGCAACACAACCTTAATAAAGATATTTTTTTCTTTACAATCAATAATGAGGATCTACTAATCGCATCGCTTTCAAAGCAACTTTCAATTAGTGTTCTAAACTCAGAAGCTCAAACCATCCAAATTAAATTAAGGGATAAAAACCCTACGAAGGCAGCTGATATTGTCAATGAAATTGCTCAGGTATTTAACTACTACGATGTTGACAAAAATTCAGAGGTGGCTAATAAAATATTAGACTTCATCGATAAAACAATTACAAATATCGATATTGAATTAAGTAACTCAGAGAATTCTATTGAACAATTTAAAAAGACGAATAAGATCATCTCTCCCGACCAAGCAGTGGATGATGTCAAATCGGATTCTAAAAGATATCAAGATCAATTGTTAATTATTAATAATCAACTTGCGCTTTATGAAAGCTTAAATAAGGAAGTAAAAAACAATACAGAAATTGGTAAATTTTTATTGTCTATTTCAGGAGTTATTAAAGACGGTCAAATATTTAATAACTTAAGTAAACTTCAACAACTTTTAGATGACAGGGATCAAATCCGATTGCAGGCCACTGAAAAATCAGAACTTTCTAAAAGTATTGAAGCTCGTATCCAAACACAGAAAGAAATTATTTACAAAACTATATCTAATGAAGTTAATTCTTTAATTGCTCAAAAGAAATACATCACTTCATTAATTCAGGATGTGGATAATCGTTTTGTAAAAATCCCTAACCAACAGGCGGAGTACAATCGTTTACAAAGGCTTTTCAGCGTTAATGAAAAGTTCTATTCTTTGCTTCTAGATAAAAAAGCTGAATTCTCCATTACCCGTGCAGGGTATGTACCAAAGCACGTTATTTTATCTGAGGCGGACTCAAAAATCCCTCCTGTTTCACCAAATAGAGCACTAATTGTTAGTGCTTGTTTAATGATTGGATTTCTCATTAGTTTTATAATTATAATAACCAGATACTTGCTGTATAATGAAATTAGCTCTTTGGAAGAAATTGGTCAATATACAGAAGCTGCATTACTTGGAATAGTCCCCAAATACAAGAGAGAGATTCCTGTATCTCAGTTATTGGTAGATAAAAATCCAAAGTCTGTAATTTCGGAAGCATTTCGGTCGATTAGAACTAACCTTCAATTCATCTCTAATGAAGATGAGCCTAAAATTTTATCAGTAACTTCCACCATTTCCGGAGAAGGAAAAACATTTAATGCTATCAATCTTGCTGGAGTAGTTGCGTTCTCTGGCAAGAAAGTCATTATCCTCGATTTGGATATGCGCAAACCTAAAATACATATTGGGTTTAACGTAGAAAACGAACGAGGTATGAGTACCTTGTTAATTAATAAGGATAGTATTGACAATTGTATTATACATAGTTCATTGACCAATCTAGATTTTATTACTGCAGGTCCAATTCCGCCAAACCCAGCCGAATTAATTATTAGTGCAAGGATGAAGGAAATTCTTGAACATTTAAAATCAAGGTATGATATTATAATCACCGATTTACCTCCAGTAGGAATTGTTAGTGATGGAGTTCCAATTCTTCAATTAGCAGATTATCCTCTATATATTTTGAGGTCTAATTACTCAAAGAAAATGTTCATCGCTCAATTAAATAAATTGATGACCGAGAACAAAATTAGTAATATGTCTGTGATCCTAAATGGTGTTGATATGTCGAGAGCGAAATACGGATATGGTTATGGCTATAGCTACGGATATGGTTACGGATACGGCTATAGTTATGGCTATGGTTATTATGAAGAAGATGATGAACCTAGAAATTTCATTGACAGACTTCGTCAAGCCATTGCGAAAAAAAGATAAGGATGCAAATAGAAAAATTTAATATTGAAGGCCTGATTTTAATTAAACCTACAATATTTTCTGATAGTCGTGGATTATTTTATGAGACTTATTCTAGGTCGAACTACAGTGATTTAGGAATTGACCATGCATTTTCTCAAGATAATGAATCCATTTCCAAATTAAACGTATTACGAGGTTTGCATTTTCAATCGCCCCCCTTTGATCAAGGTAAATTAGTACGTGTGGTAAAAGGCAAAGTGCTGGATGTTGCTGTAGACATTAGAAAACAATCACCCACATACGGTAAGCATGTAATGGTTGAACTTAGTGAAGAAAACAAATTTCAATTCTGGATTCCATCAGGATTCGCACATGGATTTTTATCATTAAGCGATGAAACTATTTTCGCCTATAAATGCACTAACGTGTATAATAAATCTTCCGAATCAGGAATACTTTGGAAAGATCCTCAATTGAATATTAAATGGGGCGTACATCATCCGATTGTATCTGAAAAAGATGAAGAACTACCATTGTTCAACACGTTAAATTCACCATTTTAAGAACATTATTATGGCTACAATAATGGAAAATAAAATATATTTAGTATATACCGTTTACTTTATATTATTAACCTTCTTTTCTCTAATGGTTAATGCGTTATTCCTACGTTTCTTTAAAACTTTGGGAATTCGAAATAACAATTCGGAAGGAACGATTATTCGTTGGGGGGCATTATCAAAACCTGCAATAGGTGGAATAACTTTTTATATTATGTTCTTATTGTCAGTAGCAAATTATTCTATTCTTTTTGAACCGGCCAAACCATTGTTTCAATCTGCATTTATCGGATTACTTCTAGCTTGCGGGGCAGGATTTATTATTGGGTTGGCAGATGATGCTTATGACACTAAACCCTTATTAAAATTCGGTATCCAATTTTTATGTGGACTAATTTTAATTACCTCTGGAATTTACATTAAAATATTTCCTTATGAACCATTCAATTACGTTTTTACGTTGTTCTGGGTGGTTGGCATCATGAATTCTATCAATATGCTAGACAATATGGATGGAATTACCTCAATAGTCTCCATTGGAATCATTGTCAATGCTATTTTTAAAATTGTAATTCATGAAGACTACTATAATATGCACTTATTAGTTTTGGTTGGTGTCTTGGCTTCTTTAATAGCATTTCTAAGATTCAATTGGCACCCATCAAAAATGTACATGGGTGATACTGGGAGTCAGTTTTTAGGGGTCTTCTTGGCAGCAATAGGTATAGTTTATTTTTGGAACGACCCCTACTCTACTGCCCCTCCCGCAACTGGTAAGTTGTTTTGTTCTACCCTAATGGTTTTTATTCTTCCTATTTTAGATACAACGGTAGTGGTAGTTAATCGACTATCAAAAGGACAATCTCCGTTCATTGGTGGAAAAGATCATACTACTCATAATTTAGCGTATTTCGGACTATCAGATGGTCAAGTAGCATTATCCTTCTTAGCGTTAGTTGTTTGTACCATATCTTTAAATGTGATTATCACGTTGTTTGTTGAGGAATGGACACATTTACATACGCTCTATTTCTCTTCGTACTTTATTGGCTTGTTAACCTTCTTCTTTTATGCTACAAGAAGTAAAAAAGCAAAATCTCGTCAGCGTCTCTATAAAATGAGAATGGTACATCCAAAGGAAGATGTAGCATAATTAAAATTTATTGATTATCTAACAATCCAGGGCGACGTTCGCGAGTTCGCCTAACAGATTCATCGTATCTCCATTGTTGAATATGGGCTTCATGACCCGACATCAAAACATCAGGAACTTTCCAACCACGAAATTCAGCCGGACGCGAATATACGGGAGGTGCAACAAGATTGTCTTGGAATGAATCAGACAACGCCGATGTCTCGTCATTCAACACTCCAGGAATTAATCGAATCACTGCATCAGTAACAACAGCTGCTGCTAATTCTCCTCCAGACAAAACATAATTTCCAATACTAATTTCCTTGGTAATTAAATGTTCTCGCACACGTTCATCCACCCCTTTATAATGTCCGCATAAGATAATCAGATTACCTTTTAATGAAAGCTGATTGGCCATTGGTTGATCAAATAATTCACCATCGGGACTCATGTAAATCACTTCATCATATTGTCGCTGCGACGTTAAATCTTCAATACATAATGCGATAGGTTCTACCATCATGACCATACCTGCTCCACCACCGTACGGATAGTCATCAATGTTATGATGTTTGTTCGTTGAATAATCACGTAAATTAATCAGATTGATTTGAGCGAGACCTTTTTCCTGAGCGCGCTTTAATATTGAATGACTGAATGGCCCGTCTAGTAATGGAGGATGAATAGTGATAATATCAATTCTCATAGTATAAATTTAAATACAATTAACATTGTTTACTCATTAAATAATGTTGAATGCTGTCAAACAATAAATACGATTTCTCAATTAATGTATATCCACAATGTTTATAAAATGGAATAGCCAATTCACGAGCGTGTAGAACCAACGTATTTACTCCTTTTTCTTTGGCATTCTCTTCTAACGCCTTCATTATACTAACTCCTACGCCTTTACGTTGAACAGTTAAATCAACTGCCATAAAACGTATTTGACCTTCATAATCATTATTCATTTTCAAACAACCCACGCCAATCACTTGATTACTCACAAAGGCTGCGATATGAAAAAACAAATCTTCTTCACTGGATTTTTCACTTCCCCATGGTTGATTCCATGGCTTACGAAGAACTTCCCATCTTAATTGATAATATCGATTCCATTCCTCCTTTGTTTGAGGACTTCTAATTTCCATAATTAATTTTGAATGCAATGGTTTCTACCCGTTTACTTATTCGACCATCAGCCTCTATCTCCTCTACTATTTTTTTCTGAGCAGCTGCATTTTGGAACACCTCTGAAATGTTGTTCACTGCTCCGGATGGTATTTTATATTTTTCAAACAACGTTAACCAATAAGTCAAATCACCTTTAATTATTCTCGATGCTATTATTTCGCTTAATTGAGTTCTATTAAGCACTCGTTGGCTATTTATTGCAAAGCGATCATCCACACTTAATTCTGCTGCACCAATCAACCTACAAAAACTTTTGAATTGCCTATCATTACCAATTGCTAATAAAAGTAATTTGTCATCTCTTGTATTAAATGTCTCGCCGTAAGGAGCTATATTTGGATGCAGTGAACCCATTCGTGGCGATTCAAATTGACTATTCAACCAATTACTTGCTTGATTTGCTAAAGACGAAATTGCGGTATCAAACAAACTTACTTTAATAACACTTCCTTTAGTTGATTTTAAACGGTAAATCAACGCCAACAAAATTCCCTCTTTTAATTGATGAGCTGCTAAAATATCAATCATAGCAATAGGCATTTTTACTGGACCAGAATCAGGTGTTCCATTCATTGCCATAAAACCAGTTTCAGCTTGTAAAACTGCATCAAAAGCCACCTTGTCTGAATTTGAATATCCATGTATTTCCCCAATAATTAACTTAGGATATCTCCTTGTAAGCTCCTCCCTTTTTAATTGAAATTTTATATCATCTCCACTTTTAAAATTAGTAATTAATACATCAGCATTCATTAGTTGATGATGTAGTTCTTCGCGATCTTGGGGGTCAGTTAAATCAAGTTGCAAAACTTTTTTCATCCAATTCACCGAATAATAATAAGCTGAAGCAACATCATCCTTCGACTCATTCATATTTTTCCAACTACGTGTTACATCACCACCTTGCTTATTTTCAATTTTAATTACCTGAGCTCCTAATTCAGCAAAAAACATCCCTACTGCAGGTCCTGCCAATACTGAAGCCAGTTCAACCACTTTCAACTCTTTAAAGAACTCGTTTTGATTAAACATGCTTTAAAAAATATTCTAATGCTAATTCATATCCTTGAATACCCAATCCCGCAATTACGCCAATGCAATTCTTGGCCATCAAGCTTTGGTGACGAAAATCTTCGCGTGCATACACATTAGAAATATGCACCTCAATTACGGGTGTAGTAATCGCAGCTACTGCATCCGCAATGGCCACCGAGGTATGCGTATATCCACCAGCGTTAAAAATTATCCCATCGAAATTAAAACCAACTTCGTGTAATTTGTTAATCAATTCACCTTCCATATTGGATTGATAATGGGATAAAATCACATTGGTATGTCGGTGAACCAAGCCTTGGTAAAAATCTTCAAACGTACGGCTACCGTAAACTTCTGGCTCACGTTTACCAAGCAAATTTAAATTTGGTCCATTGAGAAGTAGAATCTTTTTCATCATTGCGAAGTTAACAAACACGAACGATTTAAAGCTCAACTAATAGTATTAATGTAACTTTGTTCTATGAAAGCTTGGGCGCCCTATATCAAAGGATTTAAAGGATATTTGCAGTTAGAAAAATCATTGTCTGCCAATACAATTCAAGCCTATTTACATGATATTGATAAACTGGTTCAATACATCGACTTTATTCAATCGAATATCCAACCTGATAAAATTGATTATCGATTTTTACAAGACTTTTTAAATTGGATACATGAGTTGGGAATGACAGCAAGAAGTCAAGCAAGAGTAATCTCAGGAATAAAAGCATTTTACAAGTATTTACTGATTGAAAACATCGTGAGTGACGACCCTACAGTATTGTTAGAAGGTCCGAAAATTGGCCAGAAGTTACCTGACTTTTTAACAGTGGAAGAAATCAACGCGCTTATAGCTGCTATTGACCGAAGCAAGCCAGAAGGAGAACGCAATAAGGCAATTATCGAGACACTTTACTCGTGTGGACTTCGTGTTTCGGAATTAGTCAATTTAAAACTGAGCGGTTGTTCTTTTGATGTTGGTTTCATTAAAATTACTGGTAAAGGAAATAAAGAACGAATTGTTCCGATTGGTAATGTTGCCATTAGCCAACTAGAAAGATATTTTCAATCGTATCGAAATCATTTAGGAATTCAAGCTGGCGAAGAAGATTTTGTTTTTTTGAATCGTAGAGGAAAGCATTTAACGCGAGTAATGATTTTTACCATTATAAAAGATCTTGCGCGTATTGCTGGAATTAGAACTAGTATTAGTCCGCATACGTTCCGACACTCATTTGCTACGCACTTAATTGAAGGTGGTGCCGACTTACGAGCAGTGCAGGAAATGCTCGGACATAGCAGTATAACTACCATAGAAATATATACACATCTCGATAGAGACTATTTACGAAGTGCCATCTTACAATTTCATCCAAGAGGCTAACAAACTTTTTATAGCTATTTTTGTTTTGTTATGATGAGAATTGTTGGACTTTATTTTATAATCATTTTTCTTCCAATTTGCACACAAGCTCAAAACGATTTTAAGTCAAAATTAGATCAAGCACAAGGTTTAGAAAATCAAAATAAACCTCTTGAAGCTTTGATAATTTACAAAGACATTATTAAATCTGATTCATCACAATCCTACGCCTTATGTAAAACAGCTGCAATAATGGCTAAAGAAGGTCCTTTTATCAAGACTATTAAAAACAAAGAACAGTGGTACCGACAAGCATTATATCTGGCAGAAAAAGGAACACGATTAAATCCTAAACTAGCAGAAGCACATTTTACAGTGGCTTTTTCTTGTGCACGACTAACCGACTATTCGAGTATCAATGAAAAAGTAAATCTTTCTATTAAAATGAAAACGGAAGCTGAAAAAGCAATCGCTTTAAAGCCAACATTAGCAGAAGCCTATTTCATACTAGGAAAATGGCATCAGGTGATGGCTAGTTTTAATTCATTTGAAAGAATGATGATTCATGCCATTTATAACAATATGCCGGAGGGTTCTTACCAACTTTCGATTGATTATTTAAATAAAGCCATTAGCAATTCGAAATCTTCCACATTGCTTTATCAATATGAATTAGCAAATACTTATTATCTGCGCGATGAAGATGGAGATGAAGATAAAGCAAGAGCAATCCTAATAAAAATTGAAAAAACGATTCCAAAAAGTGAAGAAGAAAAAGGCGTCGTTGCTCAAATAAAATCACTGAAAAACAAGCTTGATTAGTCGTTCTTTTTGAAAAGACTAATCAACATCGATTGTAATTCCATTGCGATTTTTAACCGATAAATTATAAAGGCATAAGTTAAGGATAGCAAAATAGATTTGTATAAAATCGAAACGATTTTGTTATCAAAACTTGGCATATAAAAACCTATTATTCCCAATACTACAACTGTTAATAGCACCTTTAGATTCTCATTGGTAAAAGGCATTAAATTAAAATGCTTATGTACGTACCACAAAAGCATGGTATTATAAAAAAATGAGGAAAGCGCAGTTGCAGCTGCAGCACCATTCATCCCTAACATTGGAATGAAGACATTTTGGAGTACGATTGCTAATACAGCAAGAGAAATTAATAATCCTGCTCCCCACTTGTATTTTTCAGAGGTAAATAAAATAGCTGCGTTTAACCCAGTAGCCATATTGTAAAGAGCGGCAATACTGAGAATAATTACCACCATCCAAGCTTGCTCGTACCCATCTGGCAAAAAAGAAAGTAAATCGCGAATGTTTGCATTCACATTAATAAAAAGGAATCCACCAACAATAAACATGTATAACGAACTCTTGTAGTAAATATCATTTATCTCTTTCAAATTTTTTTCTTCCCAAGCAAAAGCAATTTTAGCAGAGGCAATTTTATCAAAGGCGTTCAATGGTGCTTCAATTATTGTGGACACAAAAGCAACCACCGTATAAATCCCTACAAAGCTCAATGCCATGTATTTCCCCATTACAATAGAATCAAAATATTTTAATCCAATAGACGCAACAGAGGCGAACCACAATAATAATCCGTACGAAATCAAACGAAAAAACTTCTTCTCTTTGAACGTTGTCCAATTAATTTTCAACCCAGGCTTATCAAATATAAAAATATAAACCACCAACATCAGCAGTTGTATGACATAAACCCCAACAAATGCTAGAATAAACTGATGTAAGTTAATCCACTTTAAATAATAGATTGATACAACAGTTATCGTCATTAATCGCACTCCAATATCATTGATATATGTTGGAATGGTAGATTTATAATTTGCATTGCAATAAACAGATAATACAGAAATAAAGGCGACACAAAAAATAAGAGGGAAAACATAATAAAAAAAAGAAACAAATATCGGCGACTCCTGAATATATTGACTAAAAATAAAATCTTTCAGCAATAAAAGAACAGAAGAAGTTAACACAAATCCGATTAAAGGAAAAAGCAACATAAATCCAAAATAACCATGATGCTTCTCGTCAATATTTTTAAACACTGGAAAAAAACGGGTAGTGGCATTTCCAATGCCCAAAGGAACAAACATCGCTACGACTAATGAAAAAGAATACAACAAACGTGTTAATCCTAACTCTTCTTTCGTTAAAAAATAAGGCTGAATGACAATAAGATTTAGAAATCCTATTGCCAGTCCAATGTAAACTGCAATTGTATTTTTTATTCCTTGTCGCTTAATGACTCCCATCTTAATTTCCCCACTTTTTAAACCATTGCAAATAAGTAAATACAAACCATAAACGTTCGAAATCATGTACCTTCCCTCTCAAATAATCTTCGCGCAAGGCACGGATACTGGAAGCGTTCAACAAATGATTTTCTTTTAAAGCCTCATCACCCATCACCTCCATGAGCAAAGGCTTTAAATCATTTTGCATCCATTTACTAACGGGAACGCCAAACCCCATTTTAGGTCGCTCTATTAAATGCTTAGGTACATAGTCGTGTACAATATCTTTTAAGATTCGCTTGCCTTCTCCATTCTGCAATTTAAATTCAGCCGGTAGCGTAGCTACAAATTCAATTAAACGATGATCAAGAAATGGCTCACGTCCTTCTAATGAAGTTGACATTGTTGCGCGATCAACTTTCTGTAAAATATCATCAACTAAATAGGTTTGATATTCTACTGCGAGTACTTGATTTAAAG
>JBJTMY010000171.1:0-4277 GCA_046073825.1 Bacteroidota bacterium | reverse complement strand
CGGGATTGATTAATTTTATTGGATTGATAAGAGGAAAGCGTGATGCACAATTTTTAAAACTAGAAAGTGATTTTTATGAACTTGAGTTCAACAAACCAACCATCAAAAACAAAGTGAAAATATACGACAGTGTAGATTTTTAATTAATTTTTTTTATTATGAAAAAGGTTTTATTAGTCGTGGTGGGGTTCGGAATATTGACAATAATCGATTAGCTGATTGGGTAAGATTGGAGCAGTTGATTTTGAAGTAGGAAGTTATACTTTTTCTCCGCTGTTTTCCGTTACATTGTAAACCAACTACTATGAAAAATTTATTTTGTATCGTGATTGCTTTGTGTTGCTCTAATATTTCTTTTGCACAACAATGGACAACTCAAGAGTTCGAATCTGCAAATACAGCGAAGAATATATCAGTTTTAACAGAACAGGAGAAGGAAGTTGTTCGATATATTAATCTTGCTCGACTTTATCCAAAAAAGTTTGCACATATAGAAATTGTAAATACACATTCCGATTTAGAAATTACAAATAATCAGTATTTAAAGTCGTTGGTCTATACATTGAAACGCATGAAACCAGCAGATGCATTATACTTCAATGAAAGTATGTATCAGCTTGCCAAATGTTTTGCTGAGGAAAGTGGTCAAGCGGGAGCTGTAGGTCATCATCGAAAAACATGTAAAAAAGGATATGATGCAGAGTGTTGTTCTTATGGTTACGATACTGGTAAGGAAGTAGTAATTCAATTGCTCGTAGATGAGGATGTTCCGAATTTAGGACATCGAAATATTTGTTTGGATAAATCGATGGAGCAAGTTGGATTGAGTATTCAAGCACATCTTAAATATGATCATTGTTGCGTACTTGATTTTAAACGAAAAGCGATTAGCAATGATGAATACAATAAAAAATCATCCGTATCGTTTTTTGATAAAGTTACGAATGTTTTCAAGTAATCATTAGGGGTTTTAGTTCAAAAAAAAGTGCCTTGATTAATCTCAAGGCACTTTTTTAATTTAATATAATTTGTTGTTTTGTTACAACGACTTTATCTCTGCAACTAATTTTGTCAATACATCTTTGGCATCGCCGAATAACATGCTTGTTTTCGGATTGAAGAATAATTCGTTTTCAATACCTGCATATCCAGCACTCATCGAACGCTTATTAACAATAATGTGTGAAGCGTTTTCTACGTCTAATATGGGCATTCCGTAAATGGGAGAGGATGGGTCGTTATGAGCAGCAGGATTAACAACATCATTCGCTCCAACTACTAATACAACATCCGTAGAAGAAAACTCAGGATTGATATCTTCCATCTCTACCAATTTGTCATACGAAACATTTGATTCCGCCAATAATACATTCATGTGTCCTGGCATACGTCCAGCAACCGGATGAATGGCGTATTTTACTTCCACACCACGTTCTTCTAAAATGGTTTCTAATTCATGTATTACGTGTTGTGCTTGCGCTACTGCTAATCCGTACCCTGGAACAATAACAACTTTCTTCGAGTAGTTCATGAGTACAGCCGTATCGGAAACGTTGATGTCTTTGATGCTTCCTGAAATCGAACTTGCTCCAGCTGCTGCATCTCCACCACCAAAGGCTCCAAATATTACGTTGCTCAACGGACGATTCATGGCTTTACACATAACCAATGTAAGAAGTGTTCCAGCAGAACCAACAAGGATACCGCCAGTTAACATGATTTTATTATCGTAAAGGAATCCTCCAAACGCAGCAGCTAATCCTGTAAATGAATTTAACAACGATATAACAACAGGCATATCCGCTCCAACAATTGGAACAGTAAACAGAGGTCCATAAACAATAGCAAATGCAAATAATAAATAAAGGAAGGTTTGGCTAGGTGCATTCATAACAACCCAAGCCCCAAATAAAACAACACCAATCATTACCATGGTATTTATAATATTGTACTTAGGTAAACGAATTGGTTGACGCATGGTGCCATTTAGCTTCAAATAGGCAATGATGGATCCTGAGAAAGAAACCGTGCCTATCACCATTCCTGCAATAATTGTTGCCAATGCCCCTTGGTGATGTAGGTTGTGTTGATATTCCATCAAGCCAATTAATGCCGCGCATGCTCCTCCCATACCATTAAACATGGATACCAATTCCGGCATCTTGGTCATTTGAACTTTTTTAGCAGTCATCCATCCAATGATGGTTCCTAATAAAATGGCACCGAAAATTAATCCGTAGATAATTCCTGGTACTGCATAATCTGCCACGACAGCACCTTCTTCTGTTTTCTTTTCAAACAAGAAAATAGTACCTAAAATAGCAATGGTCATTCCTGCTGCACCCAATAAATTTCCTTTACGGGCCGATTTAGGATTCCCCATCATTTTTAATCCGACAATAAAAGTGACGGATCCAATCAGATATGATAATTCGAGCAAAGCACTCTTCATAATTCTATTTTGTTTAAATTATTTTTTCTTGAACATTTCTAACATACGGTCAGTAACTACAAAGCCACCAACTACATTTAAAGTACCTAGCAGCACCGCTAAAAAGCCAAGTCCTAAAGCCAGGTAATCATTTGCATCTACGTTTAACATTACGTAAATAGCTCCTACTATTACCACACCATGAATAGCGTTAGCTCCACTCATTAAAGGCGTATGCAATACAGTTGGAACACCACCAATTACTTCAATTCCTACGAAAACTGAAAGTAAAACGAAGTAAATCATTTCACGGTGTTCAGCAATTAAATTTAAAATTGATTCCATTTTATATTCTTAATTTTTTCTGATTATTAGTTAAGCAATCATCTTTTTTCCTTCGTGAACGATTAATGATCCTTTTGTAATCTCTTCGTCCATTTCCCATTTAAAACCATCTTTGGTTGCTAAATGCATTAAAAATGTTTGAATATTTTTAGCATATAAGTCAGAGGCGTTGAAAGGTAGGAGGGATGGTATATTTGATTCTCCAATGATGGTCACCCCATGTTTCACTACCGTTGCATTCACCTCACTTATGGCGCAATTACCGCCTTGCTCCACCGCCATATCTACAATCACAGATCCCAATCGCATACTTTTTACCATATCTTCTGTCACCAATACAGGAGCCTTTCTTCCTGGTATTAATGCAGTAGTAATTACAATATCGGCTTCAGAAACATGTTTCGCAACCAGTTCCTGTTGGTTCTTTAAAAACTCTTCAGAAACTCCTTTCACATAACCGCCTTCAATCTTAATAGATTCATCACCTTTTACTTGAATGAATTTTCCACCAAGTGATTCTACTTGTTCTTTTGTTTCTGGACGAATATCGGTTACTTCCACAATTGCCCCTAAGCGTTTTGCTGTAGCAATGGCTTGTAATCCTGCTACACCAGCACCAAAAATCACCACCTTAGATGGCTTAATGGTTCCTGCTGCAGTCATTAATAATGGGAATATTTTACCCAATGTATTAGCCGCTAATATCACCGATTTATAACCTGCAAGGTTGGCCTGTGAGCTTAATGCGTCCATTTTTTGGGCTCTAGAAATACGTGGAATTGCGTCCACAGAAAAAGCGGTAATTCCTTGCTTCGAACATGCATCCACTAAATTAGGATTCGTGCCAGCCCACATAAACGAAATTAACACAGCTCCTTTTTTCATTTGCGCTATTTCAGCGTCAGTAGGTGCATTTACCTTTAAAATAACATCTGCTGTTTGATAAATTTTAGTGGCATCACTTTCCATTTTACCACCTGCTGCAAGGTAACTCTCGTCAGAAAAGTAGGAGTTTAATCCGGCACCTGCTTGAATACAAACTTCAAACCCCGCTTTAATTAACTGAGCGGTTACGTCAGGCGTTACCGCCACTCTGCGTTCGTATGCTTTTGTTTCTGTTGTTATTCCAATTAACATAATTTGTAAAAATTATTTTAGTTGTGCAAAGGAATATAAAAATCACCACTTGACGACCTGTTTTTCTAAATTGTTTTAGTTTTTAATGGTACAGTACCTTGGTCGCGAAGTGGTATTCTCTGAATTGAAGCACTCGATTTCTTCTAATTTGTAAATCAATACTTAAACAGCGCAATCTATTTTAGTTTGTCCAATGAATTTTAACTTTCATTTTAGTGTGATAGGCACTTCTACTTTTAATACCTCAAATACATTCGGATAGGATACTATTTAATCGCAAACATAAGTAATCAGAATTCATCACTTTTTTATTCGGTTATAGAACAGTTTTATTTGTCGCTGATTTTTGCGACGTTTGCAAATA
>JBJTMY010000170.1:0-8761 GCA_046073825.1 Bacteroidota bacterium | reverse complement strand
CCCCCACAGACTCCCACCCATTTGCCCGCAGCATTCGCCGCTGCGATCGTCTGAGCAATTAGCCGTATCTTGATGGCAAATATATTTCGTTACTCGTAACGGATGATGAAGAAGTTGCTGTAAAGATTTTTAAAAAATCAAATCGTGTGGCTTTGCCTGTAACCAATGCAGGAGGACTTTTATTAGGAATCATCACTGTGGATGACATCCTAGAACTCGCACAGGAAGAGGATACAGAAGATATTCAGAAGATAGGTGCCGTAGAGGCGCTCGAAGAGCCTTACATGGATGTAGGCCTAACACAAATGCTACGTAAGCGTGCTCCATGGTTAATCATTCTTTTTATTGGTGAAATGTTTACTGCATCTGCGATGTCGTTTTTTGAAAATGAAATTGACAAAGCGGTTGTGCTTGCCTTGTTTATCCCTTTAATTGTAAGTAGTGGTGGTAATAGCGGATCGCAAGCATCTACATTGATCATTCGTGCATTAGCGCTAGGAGAAATAACTGTATTAGATTGGTGGCGAATCATGCGCAAAGAAATCATCACCGGTCTTTACCTTGGATTAATACTTGGAGTTATCGGATTTACGCGCGTTACCACCTGGCATTTCTTTACAGACATCTATGGACCACACTGGATGTTGATCGCCTTTACAATTGGGCTGGCTGTTTTTGGAGTTGTATTGTGGGGAACGATAATGGGATCGATGATGCCTTTGTTTTTGAAAAAACTTGGACTCGACCCTGCAACATCGTCCGCACCATTTATTGCAACCATGGTTGACGTAACAGGACTCGTTATTTATTTCTCCTTTGCATCGATGATTCTTAAAGGCACATTGCTATAATGAAATCTCCTGTTGTATTATTAATTGACACCTTACACCCTGCATTTATTGAAACGCTAAAAGCCAACGGCGTGAAGTATGTAGAAGGATATCATTTTTCTAAAGAAGAAATAATTGCTCAGCAGGAAAAATATAACGGCATGGCTATCCGCAGTCGATTTAAATTAGATGCGGATTTTTTAAACAACTTAACACATACGGCTGTAATTGGACGTGCTGGTGCTGGCATGGAGAATATCGATGCAAGTGCTGCTAAAGAAAATAACATTACATTGGTTAATGCGCCCGAGGGAAATAAAGATGCAGTAGGAGAACATGCTATTGGAATGTTACTTGCCTTAAACAATCACCTGATTCGTGTGAATCAAGAGGTACGAAATGGTATTTGGAAGCGGGAAGAAAATCGCGGAATTGAAATTCAAGGAAAGACAGTTGCTGTAATTGGCTTCGGCAATATGGGAAAGGCATTCGCAAAAAAACTTCAAGGATTTGAATGTACAATCCTTGTTTACGACCCCTATTTAGATATCAACAAAGCGGAGTTCCCCTATGTTACCCAAGTTGATTTGCCGAAGATATATGAGGATGCTGACATTGTGAGTTTACATGTTCCATTAACCGAAGAAACCAACCAAATGGTTGACCACCGTTTTATTTATTCCTTCAAAAAAGAAATCACACTAATCAATACCGCACGAGGAAAAGTCGTTAATACACTATCGTTAGTGGAGGCGATGAATGACAAGAAGGTTAAATATGCCGCATTAGATGTTTTAGAATACGAAGCTACCTCTTTTGAAAACCTAGACGCTAGTCAGTTACCAGAAGCGTTTCAATATCTAATTCAATCAGATCGTGTTTTATTATCTCCTCACATTGCAGGCTGGACCTTAGAATCAAATATTAAGATTGCAACTATTCTGGCCAATAAAATGATTGCTGTTTTTAAAGAGCGATCCTTACTTTAATCCGTTGGGTTGCAATATCAACTTACCCGTTTTGTTTTTCACGATGTCTGTTCGGTTCATTTTCATTTTACGATAATTACCATTGAGATAAAGAATCGTTTGATCATCGTACCAGCGACTCATCAAATTTCCGGATTGTCCGTTAGGTAAAACTGATTTCGAATTTTCAATATCGGAAAAGTCGATAATATTGCGCATAGCAGGACCAAACAGTGAAGAATGTATTTTATCTCCAGACAATAAGAATCCTGATTGATTGATAACCTCTGGTCCGCCTGAAGCAGGAAATGGCCCAACGTTAAATACCCAATTAAATGGCTTCACTTTACCGATTGCATGTTTCAATTCTAATTCATGCACTCTACCCCACTCCCAACTACTTACCTTAGAACCTAGCTCTTTAATTAAATCCTTTACAGTTTCGGTAAAGGCCTTATCGAGAATATCATTTTTCGACTCGACAACATCTTTTGTCGCAATATTATTCCACCAAACGGCATTATCATTTTTAATAAATGGCAAATACGAATTTTTGGCTACGTGCGTCATAAAGTAGGCCTCCAGTTTTTCCTTCCCTAATTCATCTGCCATCGCTTCATAAAAAATATGATACAATAATTTGTAGAAGATGGTTGGAGCCACATCATGCAATCCATGCTTACCATCCCATCGAATAAGCTTACGAGCAGCATCTTGATAAATATAATTTTGATTTTTCACTTTACTCGAAACCCCTTCAATAATCGTTCGAGCAATTTGAGGGGTAACGGGTGAAACATCATCAAAAGCCATCAATTGAAAATCATCGATCAACAAATTATTTTTATCCTTTAGTAAATGCTCCCCTCGCCAATATCGATCATAAGGAGTGTAATAACCAGGATATAAACTTCCATCGGCCATTGTATCCAATTGCTGGTTTGAATTTACGATGAATCCTTTTGTTGGATTTTCAATAGAAGGATGCTCATCAAACGTATAATAAGCCAATTCAGTTGTATCCTTCCATCCTTCTTGAATCAGCACTGGGTCCATTGCTGGATTACGTTTTAATAATTTTCCTGCATGCCAAAGCGCAATATTATTCTCTGCATCTCCATACATAATATTAAGTCCTGGAGAAATAATTTGCGACACCGCTTCTCTAACCTGAGTTTTATTGGAAGCATGATTTAATTGATACGTCACTTGCATCAGATTACTTGGAAACTTTAGATGCGTCCAAGATGCAGCTACAGGATACACGGAAACATCATTCAATTCTGGCATCGCTGCATTCATGACTGGTCCATGACGGCTATTCTTCACCGTTATGACTACATCACTTTCACCTTTAATTTTAATAGTTTCCTTTCTACTTTCAAATACTAACGCTTTACTACCTGCGAAATACTTGTTTGAATCAGTCGCCGCAGTTTTCTCCTCATAAAAATCAAGATCGTCATTTTCAAGCATGGTAACACCCCATGCTAACTGTTGTGTATGCCCTACAGCAGCAAAAGGCCAACCAGCTAAAAAATCTCCATAAAAACGATAACCTGGGTATTCAAGATGTGCTTCGTACCATACGCCCGGCTGCCCATAAGCGATATGCGTATCATTCTCTAACAATACCTTTCCCGACTTTGTTTTGGTTGAATTAGCCACCCAAGAATTACTTCCTGTTAACGGAGCAACGGGTATTTTCTCAAATATTTCCGTAATGGTATTAAATGCATGTTGCGATTTAAACACACTGGCATGATTGGTTGAAATCGAATGTTGTTGACTATTAAAATTTGTAATTAAATCTTGATAATATTCATCTCCCAATTTTGACTTAATAAATGTCATAAGGGGATCTGTTTTAAAAGCCATTGCAAAATTAAACGACATGAACTCCATACTCAAATACATGTCGGTTACTGTAAATTCATTTTTAGGAATTCCCAACATAGTAAACTCCACAGGGGTTTGACCATTCTTTACAAATGCATTAATCCCTTTCAAATAGGCATTTGCCGACTTTTGATATTGTTGATTATTGCTATTCATGAATGTCTTTTGTGACCAATTAGCATGTTTCTTTAATCCGAGTGTACGAAAAAACAAATCTACTTTTAAAAGATCTTTACCAAACACTTCTGACAGTGTTCCGGAAGCTACTCGACGAAGCATTTCCATTTGAAATAGTCGGTCTTGTGCATGAACATACCCCAGCGCATAATACGCATCCTCCTCTGATGATGCATAAATGTGCGGAACTCCATAGTAATCATAAATAACTTCTACGGGAGCCGACAATCCTGTTAAAGTAACAGCTCCTTCGTATTGCGGCTTCTGAGAAACCAAATAAATATAAACGGAGATAACCAGCAGGAAGATGATTCCTAAAGACCAAAAAACTATTTTTCTAAAAAGCTTCATAAATAAACTTAGGAATGTACTTATTGTTTTATTAATCGTTGGATGATTTTACCTTGTGGAGTTTGAATAATAAAGCTATAAACACCTTTACTCAAATCAGCAATTGAAATTGAAACACTCATCTCTTCCGATTTTTTCTCTCCTTTGATAGATTCAATCATACGACCTTGCATATCGACAATTTGTAAATCATATATTCCTTGATAATCGCCTAACCATGATAATAAGAAATTGCTGCTTGCAGGATTTGGGCTTACGCTTACCTGTTGACTCACCATCACATTTTCAACAAAACCTTGAGGTGCGGAGATAATAAAATTTTTGTTTGAAATATCGAAGAAAATATTGTTAGTGGGCTTAACCATTACTCGAGCGGTTGTTGTTGTTTGATTAGGCATTATTACGCTACATGAACCGTTGTTAGGAACAGCGCTGGCTAACGTTATCGGATAGGTAAAACCACCATCTGTACTTAACAAAATATCTACCGTTGTAGCAGATATCGGAGCCACATCCGTGCCTGCCACATCCCACGTTACTGTCTGCTGACTCATAGCCGGCCACGTTAGTAGTACATTCGGAATAGTCACTAAAAAAGGAGCACCCGTATTAACTGCGTTCAATGTAATTAAAGTTGGATCATAAGTAACACCACCTCCACCGGCTTTATTATCACGTGCGGTTAAACGAAACTTCATAGAACGAGCATACGTTGGTAATTTTTCTCCTAGTGGATTTGGATTATTAGAAATGATATAATTTAAACGAGGAACAATTCGCGTTGGATTTAATGACGCTGGCAAAGAACGAATCAATGGAGCATTTCCACTTGGAGTTGAAGGAGCTCCTGCAGGACCTAAGTCATATTCCTCCCATGAATAAGTCAGCGTATCACCATCGGGATCATTCGCTGCGCCTGTCAGCATAAAAGGAGTAGAAAGCGGAATACTAACGTTACTGCCTATACTCGTAATCACGGGGGCATTATTTCCTGTTGCTGATTGCACAGCACAATTATTTCCTGTACTAATAGTGGTATAGTTCACAATTTCATCAAAGCTTGCTGTATGAAAAAAAGCGTCACTGTGTACAGCAATATCTTGAGGTGCGCAAATTCCTGCATAGGCCATAATCGTAGTTCCACTACCTGGCTCATAGGCAGTACTTGCATTTCCATTTCCGGCACAAGAACCGGTATTACCATTAAACGTATGATTCCCTCCAAACTGATGCCCCATTTCATGCGCTACATAATCGATGTCGTAAGGATCACCAACAGGAGCTGTTGAACCTGTAACGCCTTGCGCCTTACTTCCGCCACAAACCACTCCCAAGCCAGCTATTCCACCACCACCAGTACTAAACACATGACCAATATCGTAATTAGCAGAACCAATGTAACTATTCACGGTTGATTGATTCTGGCCTAACATCGTACCTCCGTTATTGTTAGTATAAGGGTCGGTATTTGCATTCAAGAAAATTAGCGTGTCGGTATTTGAAATTAATATTAATCGTACATCTATCTCACGTTCATACACCCCTGTTACACGATTGACACTGGTAATCATTGCCGATAAAGTGGCAGGCTTTGTACCTCCGAAATAGGCAGCATACTCACCGGTACAAGCAAGTGCTAAACGATAAGTGCGCAATGTGCCAGCAATACTGCGAGCGTTTACGGGATGGGCACCACGCAACTCCACATCTTGTGTGATTTCTTGCACGCGTTGAACATTCTCTGGTGATTCTGGATTAAAAGCGCAATAGTTTCCATCGTACTTACTTAGCGCATTTGTTTTATAATAACACAAGTATTCAGTAGAAGTATTACGGTTGTAAGGGTCAATAAAAAAAGTTTTATCGCCGTCCAATATCATCGCATGAAATCCAAGGTATGTTACATCTAGTCTTCCACAAGCAGTGGTATTAGTTAATCCCTGTACGATATACGTTTTAATTCCGGGATATTTGTTGGCAAGCCCACTTTCCATGATAGGCGATTCCTTTACCGAAAACAATTGCTGTTGACCATCTGGTGTTGGAAGTAACAATTTAATTCCTGACAATCCACTACGCTCTGAGGGTGCTGATGCTAAATAATTTTTTAATCCTTCGAGATCAAGTGTAAAATAATTTGAACGTGCAGTTTTAATGTCTGCATTACCAAATTGAAAAGACATTTGTTCTTTAGAGGATAATGTCCAATAAGGAATGGAAGATGCATTAATAGTGGACGTAAACGCAAAGCAAAATGCAAGGGCCGTTAGAATCTTTTTCATGGAATTGTTTTAGGTTGAACAAAGCTAAGAATATTTGTTAAAATTTTTTTGCTGATTTGATTGTTTGAACGCTGATTATTCTAAATTTGCCAACACACTGGGGTGCCCCAAAGGGCTGAGATTATACCCATCGAACCTGAAGTGGTTAGTACCACCGTAGGAAGTGCGATGACGAGTCTTTTGACACCCTTTTATTAATTCGTCATTATGAAAAAGACACTTATTTTATCATTGCTATTCATCGTTGTTGCGATGAATTCAAAAGCACAAGCAATCAAGGGTTCTATCCTTGAAAAAATCACCAAAACTCCTGTAGCAGGCGCCATTGTTAGTCTGAAAACAGATACGAACAGCCCGGTGCTCGGCTCTTGCATGACCGATGAGTTCGGCAAATATTCATTGCCAAATAAAATTTCAAAAGGATACATTGAAGTAAGGTGTTTAGGTTATAAAACTAATTTTTATCCTTTCGATTTAGTAAGTAATCCAAGTCCAATTATATTACTTGAGTATAGTGCGTACACAATGGACGACGTAGTAATTAATGCCTATTGGTTAAAAAATTATTCACCAGTTACAAAAACAACTATTTCGAAAGCAGAATTACAAAAAACAAATTTAGGACAAGATGTTCCCTATGTTATTCAGGACCTGCCTTCGGTAGTAGTTACGAGTGATGCAGGGACGGGTATTGGATACACAGGCATTCGTATTCGCGGCAGTGATCCAACGCGAATAAATGTGTCTGTAAATGGAATTCCAATTAACGATGCAGAATCGCAAGGAATGTATTGGGTTGACATGCCTGATATTGTTTCATCCACTGAAAATATTCAAGTACAACGTGGAGTTGGTTCATCCGTGAATGGTGCAGGATCTTTTGGAGGAAGTATTAATTTAACAAGTAAAGATTTGTCTAACGTTCCATTTGCAAAAAGCGAATGTTCTATTGGTACTTTTAACACCATAAAGAACAATATATCTTTTGGTAGCGGAACATTGAACGAACACTTCGCATTTGAAGGTCGTTTATCAAGAATAAAAAGCGATGGATATATTGATCGTGGCAGCTCTGATTTGAAATCATACTTTCTATCGGGAGGTTATAATAGTCATCATTTTATGTCGCGCATCAATATTTTTTCTGGGAAAGAAATTACTTATCAAAGCTGGAATGGAGTTCCTGAATCAAGAGTGAATGGTGATGTTAATGCGATGAATGATTATATCATTCGCAATGGATTAGACGAACAAGAAGCAAGCAACCTATTAAATAGTGGAAGAAATTATAATTATTTCACGTATGCCAATCAAGTAGATAATTACCAGCAGGATCACTATCAATTCTTAAATACTATTCGATTTAATTATAAAACATCGTTAGATTTTAATCTTCATTACACCAGAGGAAAAGGATTTTATGAAGAGTACAAAAAAGATCAGTCGTTATCGAATTATGGAATACCTGATATCTATTTAAATGCTGATACCATTACTTCTTCTAATCTTATTCGTCAGAAATGGCTCGACAATGATTTTTACGGTACTACTTATAATTTCAGAAAGGTAATTTCTGAGAAGGCAAAACTTACAATTGGAGGTGGATGGAATAATTATATAGGAGGACATTTTGGGACTGTTGTTTGGGCACAGTATGCAGGCAACTCTGAAATCAATCAGAAATATTATAATAATTCAGCACGAAAAAGCGACTGGAATAATTTTGCACGATTAGAAAACTTCTTCTTGAAAGACAAACTAAATACGTTTGTTGATTTACAATTTAGAACGGTGAATTATTATTTCGATGGATTAAATGATGATGGAAGCACAAAACCAGACAATGTCAACTTACAATTCTTCAATCCGAAATTAGGCGCAGCTTACACCATCAACGCTAAAAATAATGTGTATCTAAGTTTTGGTATGACTAATCAAGAACCTAACCGTGACGATTATACGCAATCGACTTTTAAAAGCAGACCAAAATCAGAGCAACTCACCGATATTGAATTAAACTATCGATATACTGATAAACATTTTTATGGCCAATTAACTTTTTATAATATGACTTATAAAAATCAATTAGTGTTAACAGGAGCAGTAAACGATGTTGGAAATTATACTCGTAGCAATGTAGCGGAAAGTTATCGCAGAGGAGTTGAAATACAAACGAAATGGATTCCGAATGACAAGGTTAATTTAGGCATGAACCTTACACTCAGTGACAATAAGATTAAAGAATTTGTTGAGT
>JBJTMY010000169.1:0-9051 GCA_046073825.1 Bacteroidota bacterium | reverse complement strand
TTGCTATTTATTCAATGTGATAATTGTAAAGCATCGATGAATGGATGTTGCACTCCACAATGTAAAGAAGTTGCAGCGCTACCAATTGACGAGCAACGTAAATTGAGAAAAGGAAAAATTAAAGAAGATACCCTTTCAGTGTATAGAAGTCGACTGCGCCCTGATTTAAAGCAGATATTAAAATACGATCACGAGTTGGCAAAGTCCACAAATAATAATAGCAAATAATTATATTTTTAAACGAAATAGTATCGTTGTTGAAAATCTGCATCATTGATGCGGATTTTCAATTTTATAATAGTAAGCGTTTGTAAATGGATATAAACGTTTAATAACCGAATAATTATTTCTAGATAGTTAATTTTACTGCGGGGTGGGGCTGGCGTCCCCCCATGGTGTTGAGTGCTTTTTTTCTTTTTTTGCTTATCGTTTAGGAATTATACTTCAATCAATTCAAACCTTCAATCCCGAAGCATCTGGAATCAAGTCCTCAAATCACCGAATCTTCAAATCACCGAATCTTCAAATTGCCGAATCTTCAAATCTTCAAATCGGTAAATTTTCAAATCTTCAAATCACCGAATCATCAAATCGTCAAATCAATGTAATCGTTTGTAAATGTTTAATAACCGAATAATTAATTTCCACTGTGTAATTTTATAGCGGGGTGGGGCTGCTGTCCCCCCATGGTATTGAGTGTTGTTTTCCTTTTTTTTTGCTTAGCATTAGGCTTGTATGTAGGAATTATACTTCAAACAATTCAAACTTTCAATCCCGATGCATGTGGAATCAATTCCTCAAATACAACGTTGATTCCTTCGGATACACTTTATTAAAATTCATCAACGATTCTTCAAATCAACGATTCTTCAAATTTTCAAATTTTCAAATCTTCAAATCTTCAAATCACCGAATCATCAAATTACCTAATCTTCAAATCAATATTTCTCTATTTTTGCACATGCATCAATCCATCTTAATTATTGATTTTGGTTCTCAGTACACACAGCTGATTGCACGTCGCGTACGTGAACTAAATGTTTATTGTGAAATTCATCCATTTCATCATGTTCCAGAGCTAAATGAATCCATTAAAGGAGTTATCTTTAGTGGTGGACCAGCATCGGTGCGCGATGAAAATGCTCCATATATCGATACGAAATCTTTCAGAGGTAAATTACCTGTTTTAGGAGTTTGTTATGGTGCACAATTAATGGCGCAGCAAGCAGGAGGTAAGGTAGCACCATCTAAAATTCGTGAGTATGGTCGGGCGCATTTGCAACACGACACCACGAACGATGCACTATTCAATAATATTTCTGCTCAGTCTGTCGTTTGGATGTCGCACTCCGACACAATCACAGAGGCCCCAGAAGGATTTAATGTGATTGCTTCGACCAATGATGTTAAGGTGGCAGGATATCACATAATAGGTGAATCAACTTACGGTGTTCAATTTCATCCTGAAGTAGTCCATTCGGAAGAAGGCAAAACAATGCTGCATAATTTTGTGATAAATATTTGTGGTTGTCGCGGTGATTGGACTCCCGGTTCATTTGTGGAAGAAACAGTTCAACAATTACAAAATCAATTAGGAAATGATCAAGTAATACTTGGCTTGTCGGGTGGAGTAGATTCAGGAGTAGCAGCAATGCTCTTGCACAAAGCAATTGGGAAAAATCTGCATTGCATTTTTGTAAATAATGGTTTGCTTCGTAAAAATGAGTTTAATGAAGTGCTTGCAGACTACGAACATCTTGGTTTGAATATAAAAGGGATTGACGCTTCTCAGAAATTTTATGATGCCTTAAAAGGGTTATCAGATCCAGAAGCAAAACGTAAAACAATCGGACGAGTTTTTATTGAGGTGTTTGATGATGAATCTCACAAAATTGAAAATGCTGTTTGGTTAGCTCAAGGAACAATTTATCCGGATGTAATTGAGTCAGTATCCGTGAAAGGCCCTTCTGCAACAATTAAGTCGCATCATAACGTTGGCGGATTACCGGACTTTATGAAATTGAAAGTAGTGGAGCCTTTACGTAGTTTATTTAAAGATGAGGTACGAATTGTGGGTGCAGAGATGGGAATGAAGGAATCTTTATTAAATCGTCATCCTTTCCCTGGACCAGGATTAGGCATTCGAATTTTGGGAGAAGTATCAGAAGAGAAAGTGAGGATTATTCAGGAAGTAGATGCTATATTTATCAATGGACTAAAATCAGAAGGGTTGTATGATAAGGTATGGCAAGCTGGTTCTATATTTTTACCCGTGAATACTGTTGGTGTAATGGGCGATGAGCGTACTTACGAGCATGCTGTTGCATTGCGCGCCGTTTCAAGTACAGATGGCATGACAGCCGACTGGGTACATTTGCCCTATGAGTTTTTAGGTAAAATTTCGAATGAAATCATCAATAAAGTAAAAGGGGTGAATAGAGTAGTGTATGATATCCGCTCGAAACCACCTTCAACCATTGAGTGGGAATAATAAAATTTATTACATGAAGAAAATTGTTCATTTATTTTTGTTCCTAATTAATTCCGCTGCTATTGTGAATGCTCAAGATAGCGTTACTCATAAGTCGCTGAAGATTGGTTTGATGATGCCTCTTCAATTGCAGGAACAATTGGTGGATGATACCGTCACAACGGACTTGCCGATTCCTTCAACGGTGCTTCCCTCGCTACAGTTTTATGAGGGAGCATTGATGGCTGCTCATCGATTATCGGCTGGAAGTGTTTCATTTTCTATTATAGATATCGGGAAAGATTCCGCTGCTACTATTACTGCTTTGCAAAAGCCAATTAATGATACATGTGACGTCTATATAGCAAGTGTTCCTGCTAATTGCAATGCTGTATTCATGAAATATATCAAGCGTTGCAAACGTCCTGTGATATCTTTAAATAGCATTTCACAAGTGCTCATGAAAGTGAATAGTGGTTTGTGGTTAGCTACGCCAAGTAATCTCACGCAATTAAAACAGTTTTCTGGTTACATGTATAATCAGGATTCTACCGCTAATTTCATTTTAGTTCATCGAGATGATAAAAAAGAAGAACAATTAGTGAATTATATTTATACAGAGTTAGATAGTATAACCAGTAAAAGCAGCCGCGTTTCCAAGTTTAACTTCAAATCAGGAACATGGGATGCGTTTAAGTTAAAACTTAAATCTAAAAAAGAGAATTTTGTATTTGTTCCAACAAATGATGAGTCTTTCTTAACCTCGGTTGTAGAGCAGTTAATTGCGAATAAAGGAAGTTATAATATTACGCTTTGTGGTTTACCTAGCTGGGAGGGATTTGAGTCGATAAGTCCGTTGAGTTTTACGGAATTGAGGACCACTATTTTTAATGGTTATTTTATTGATTACAATTTACCAACTGTAAAAGATTTTCGACAGGATTATATAGATGAATACCATGTTGACCCAATTCCCAATTCTTTCATTGGATTTGACTTAACTAATTACTTGTTTCAGCAAATGGATTCGATTGGTTTAGATAAAATACCATCAAAAGAAAATGCTCAAACGGTTAGTGGACAATCTTTTCAATTTGAACGTTCGCTAAGTGGTGGATGTGTTGAAAATAAGTTTTTTAACGTACTTCGCTACGATAGAGATCGATTAACAAAGTTGAATAAATAATTCTACTCTTCTAAATACGTTTCAAGTAATCCTTCTGGAAGTTTAGTGTAAAACATTTTTTCTGTTCTTGATATTTTGTCAATGAAAATATCGAGTAATGGAAACATAACAAGTTTGTTCTTGAACGAAAATTCAGCGACTGGATGTTGCGGTAATTCATAAACGTTATCAATTACTCCAAGTTCTCCATACTTCTCATCTATCACTTTCATTCCAATAATTTCATGGTAATAAAATTTTTTACCGCTTAGTTTAGGAAGATCTGAGAGAGGTAAATACAAATTCAGCTTTAAATAGTTTTCAGCTGTAGTCATATCTTCAATTCCGTTTAGGTGTATTACAGCCGACTTCTCTTTATCTCTGACTGTAATTTTTGTAACGTCATATTCTTTGAGCGTTCCATTAAGGTCAAGGTAAATAAGCTTCAAAGATTTATATCTGGATGGAGTATCAGTTTCTAGCGACATAATCATATCGCCACGCACACCATGCGTACGATGAATAGTACCTATTAGGTAGTGTTCAGGGAAATGGTGTTCTTGTTTTTTCATAGTTGGCTAAAATAAAAAATCCTGCCGTTAAAGCAGGACTTTTCATTGGTTTTGGACAATACTTTTAAGCTTCAGCTGGTGCTTCTTCTGATGATGCATCTTCTGCAGGAGCCTCAGCACTTTCTTCAGCAGGTTGAGCTGCTAATAATGCTTCTGCTTCTTTACGCTTTCTAGCTTCTAATCTTGCTTCGTTAGCTTTTGTTTCTGCTGCTAAACGAGCTGAATTATCTTTCGATTTTTCAGATGCTAAACGAGATTTTTTACCTTCAATTTTGTTTGTGTTTGCTTCCATCCACGCATTGAACTTAGCATCGGCTTGCTCTTGCGTTAAAGCACCTTTCTTTACTCCTTTGTTCAAGTGAACGCGGTAAAGTACTCCTTTGTAACTCAAAATTGCTCTTGTAGTGTCAGTAGGTTGTGCACCATTCATGACCCATTCAGTTGCTTTTTCGAAGTTTAAATCGATGGTTGCTGGGTTTGAAATAGGATTGTAAGATCCAATTCTTTCAATGAAACGACCGTCTCTCGGAGCACGACTATCCGCCACCACAATATGGAAAAAAGGTCTTCCTTTTTTACCATGACGCTGTAATCTAATTTTTGCTGGCATTTTTTTGTTTTTTTTAATTGTTTAATCCCATCGGTATCCCTCCGATTGGGGTGGCAAATATACGACATTAAATCTGAAATCCAAGCAGAATTGTATATGAATGCCATGGGGTACCTGACTATGGGATTCGAAGTATTGGGTAGCGTAAGTGGCTCTTTTCGTAGTACTTAGACTTCTGATAGAGGTAAGTTAGCTGCGCCCAGCTATCATTAGCAAATACTATATCCCGCTGTTTTCGACTCTCAAAGTCCACTTTTAACTGCGGATCGTGCGCTAACATTTGAGAGGCAATATCTTCAAAAAGATAGTCGCTGAACCATTCTTTTTGCTGTAAAATCGCATCGAAAAAATTCCATGCAAAAAATCCATCTACTGCCCTCGGTTCCAACGTTTCTATCACATAACGATTCTTCCATTGATTCGTGTATACAATCCAATCACCTTTAAAGCAATGTATGTGTTGTTGATCGCTACGAGTAGTTATTTTCGAATGAAGGTAATGTCCTTCATAAGGACTTTTCCCCGTCTGATAATTTTCTATATAATACATCTCCGCATCAATCATCGTATCATTCTTTATTTCTGTCATCTCAATGCCATTCAGTTGCAGTCGTTCAATTACTTCTGACCAAGCCTGGGGAATAACATAAGCACGTGGCTTTATTACAGAGTCTGTAGGAAGGTAGTTGTTTTCGAAACCTATATTTCTTGAATACGCTTTGTTGTGATCGAAAACAAATCTATCCTTGCCAGTTATCTCACTATGTATGGTGTTGATTTCATATCCTTTAAAGAGTAAGCTATCTACAAGAGTAGTATCTAATTGCCAGTTCAGATAAAATTGTGTTTCTGAAATTGCATTTTCTTTGGCTTTAATTCGTGCAATTATAATTTCATTTTTGTTATTATCTGCAACCTCCATACTACTTAATAAAAATTGGTAAGTGGCTTCAACACGTTCCTGAAAGGGTTTTAGCATGTGCGTCTCCGTTACAAACGGAAAGCAGTGAAATAGTGCTGCATATCCACTAGCAAATCGAGGAGATTCGTAAAACGCAGCAATGCCTTTTGAAGGGTCATCGCCAAATACGTTGACGTATGGAATCATTTCGATTTTTTTCTTTTTCATACTGGCATACAATGCAGGCTTAATACTGTTTTGCATTAATTGTCGAATGGCTGGTGATAGTTTATCTTTTTGTGAATCGATTAAAGTCATTATATAACTATAATCTGCACCATCACTCACATGCGTATCAATAAAAATATCAGGATCCCAGTCTTGATAAAGTTGGCAAAAACTTTTTGCGTTTTTAGAATCACATTTTATAAAGTCTCTATTCAAATCGAGGTTACGTGCGTTGCCTCTGAATCCTGCCTCAACAGGTCCATTTTGATTAATACGTGTATAGGAACTTCTATTTAAGGCGCCATCAATATTGTAAACAGGAATAATTGCTAAAACGATGTTATCAGGTATTTTTATTTTTCCGGTTTTCCAATCATGAACAAGTCGAATGGATGCATCAATACCATCTGGTTCACCAGGGTGAATACCATTATTAATCAGAATGACAATTTGATCTTTTATCGCATTTCGCTCGAATATTTTTTTCGGATTAATGATTAGTAATTCCAATGGTCTACCACAATCTGTTTTGCCATACGTTATTATTTTACATCTCGAATCATTGTTAGCAATTGAATGATAAAATTGTATGGCCTCATCGTATGTAACGGTTCGGTTATTCTGAACGTAATTCCAGACCTCTTGTGAATAACTGGTCAAAGGAAAAACAGCCATTATAAACACCAGGCATAAAAGGAAGTTTTTGGGATTGAAATCGATTTGTAAGAATTTTAAATTTTTTTTCATTTTATCTTTTTGGGTAAATGTATCATTGCAATGTACTCAAACGAAAATATTAAAAATATCAGTGCCTATGATGTGTAAATAAGATTCAATGGAATCAAACAAAAGAAATAATCAAATTAAAAAATGAAAATAAAGTTAGTGCCCATGATAGATAAATCCCAACAAAACAAATAAAGAATAAAAATTAAAAAATATCATTGCCTATGTCAAACTAAAAGCAATTAACTAAACAAAGTAACAAATCAAAAAATAAAACCTCCATGGTCAGGTAAAAAATGATCTGAAGCAAAGGTTTAAAACAAAGCATCAAAACAATACAATCAAACACAATAAAAGTGATTTGTCATTGGTTAATTTAAAATTATTACTTACAAAACTTTAAGTCAAAGGCGGTGCTACTCAGAGGCATCGTCTTTTTTGTGCATAAATCTAATGGCTCATTTTTAAGGGGTTATAAAAATCTATTAGAAGTTCAGGAATTCTTGTTTTATGCATAGTTGAAAATGGGTAAATTTGTTACAATTCCTTTCTCTTATGACTAAGTTTTCTCACTTGCATGTGCACACGCAATTTTCGTTGCTAGATGGCGCTGCTGATGTCAGTTCCCTCTACAAAAAAGCGGTGGCGGATAATATGCCGGCATTGGCTATCACTGATCATGGAAATATGTTTGGTGTTTTTAAGTTTGTGGCTGAAGCATCCAAATACAATACGGCCGATAATCCGAATAAAATAAAACCGATTGTAGGTTGTGAATTTTATTTGGTGGAGGATCGTCATAAACGTCAATTTACAAAGGAAGATAAAGATGTTCGTTACCATCAACTTTTCTTAGCGAAAAATGCTGAAGGATATAAAAACCTAGCGAAGCTTTGTTCATTGGGGTATATTGATGGTTTGTACGGGAAATATCCTCGAATCGATAAAGAATTAGTATTGCAATATCACAAAGGATTAATTGCTACTACTTGTTGTATTGGGGCATCAGTTCCAAAAGCGATATTAAAGAAAGGAGAGGATGAGGCAGAAAAAGAATTTAAGTGGTGGTTGGATTTATTCGGTGAAGATTATTACGTAGAACTACAACGACATGATATACCAGAACAAAAAATTGTTAATGAGGTCTTAATTAAGTTTGCATTAAAGCATAATGTAAAGATTATTGCGTCTAACGATTCGCATTATGTAAATCAAGAAGATGCAAATGCACATGATATTTTACTCTGTATCAATACTGGTGAAAAACAAAGTACACCTACGTTAAAAGAGTTTGCCGACGATGATGTGAATGTGCGGGGTAAACGTTTTGCCTTTTATAACGATCAGTTTTATTTCAAGAAAACTGATGAAATGGCAAAGTTGTTTAGCGATTTGCCAGAGGCGATTGATAACACGAATGAAATAGTTGGTAAAGTTGATATGCTAAAGCTGAAGCAAGATATTTTACTGCCTCACTTTACAATACCTGAAGGGTTTCAAACACAAGATGAATATTTACATCATCTGACATATACAGGAGCATTAAATCGCTATGGACAAATTACAGCAGAGGTAGAGGAGCGCTTGAATTTTGAATTGTTTACAATTAAAACCATGGGTTTTGCAGGGTACTTCTTGATTGTAGCAGATTTCATTAAGGCAGGACGTGAGATAGGCGTATTCGTAGGTCCCGGTCGTGGTTCTGCTGCTGGTTCTGCCGTTGCTTATTGCATCGGAATTACGAACATCGACCCAATGAAGTATAACTTACTTTTTGAGCGTTTTTTAAATCCTGATCGTAAGTCGATGCCCGATATTGATACGGATTTTGATGACCTAGGTCGTCAAAAAGTAATCGATTATGTGGTAGAAAAATATGGCAAGACTCAGGTAGCACAGATTGTTACTTTCGGTACAATGGCCGCAAAAATGTCGATAAAGGATGTTGCTCGTGTACTGGAATTGCCACTTCCTGATTCTAACGCGATGGCTAAGTTAGTGCCTGAAAAACCAGGCATCGAATTAAATCGCGTATTGACGGCACCGTTAGAAGGCGATAAAAGTCTGAAAGAAAAGGAAGGCTTAAACAGCGATGATCTAGAATCGGTGAAGAAGTTAAGAGCAATTGCGGAAGGCACCGACTTACGAGCAAAAGTATTAAAGGAGGCCTTGATTTTGGAAGGTTCTGTTCGTAACACTGGTATTCATGCTGCAGGAATTATCATTGCACCCCAAGATTTATATGATATTATTCCAGTTGCTACCTCTAAAGATTCTGATTTGCTCGTTACGCAATATGAAGGAAAAATAATTGAAGATGCTGGTGTAATTAAAATGGATTTTCTTGGTTTGAAAACATTAACCATTATTAAAGATGCG
>JBJTMY010000168.1:0-46561 GCA_046073825.1 Bacteroidota bacterium | reverse complement strand
AAACAGGGTTTTAGCACAATATATAAATCAAAGTCTGCGTTAATATTACGTTAACCACATTTACTCAACACAATTTATTTACTGTTTATCTAAAAAATAATCCACTGCATGGACTGAAAATTTACTGCCTGAAAAATTTGTCAAACCTTTAAACTTATATTGTATGAAACGACAAATAAAAGTTAATGCAGTACTGTTCATGCTGGGAGCATTGAATATTTTATCGTTCACTTGTATAGCAAGTGATACTACCAAAGTTTATAAAAATATTTTGGTTGATGTCGGACGTAAACCCGAAGTACTCGATACCAATGCTATCATAGACATTCGAGCGGCCTCTAATGATATGTTTGCTGCCGATTTTGTAACAGTAGTTTATGCTAATGAAAGTGATAAGAAATGTGCAGACAAAATTGGTTACTTATTATTAGCAGAAGGTATTCCTCCATCAAGAGTAGCCATGGAGCAAACAGCAACTACCACTAATCCCGCAGGAAAAGCAATTAAAAGCGGTCAAGTACTCGTTTATTATAAAGCAAGCGGAGTAGAGAAAAAAAATCCAACAACCGTTACATTCAATCCAGACCCTCTTTGCTTTAAGGATACACTCATTAAATTAGAGAATGGCTATTCCTTGAAATACAGAATTTGTGATTACTTACTAAAATCCGGAGTGCCAACTGTTCGCTCAATCGACCCCTATAATAATAACGAAAAATTCAGTGAAACACTCGAGAAATTCAACACCGTTGATGCATCCGGCATCCTGGCTTTTTTCAAAATAGAAAAATTGGCGAATGATACCATTATGGATGAAGTATTAATTCCGTATAAGACTTCTATGTCGGCTAAATTACTTACGATGGAATATTTTGATGCGAACTCACGGATGTGGCTACCCGCACAATTTCAGTATCCTAAAAAATCAATTAATGAACGTCAATCTTTTTTATGTTGTGTAGTTGCGAATGGAGGATATTACCGCATCATGGCGCTTGATCAAAATAAAAATGCCGTGTTGATACGTGCGCCCAAAGGAACAGCATTTACAACAGCTTCCATCCAAAAAAGTGTGTATAGTTATTGGGAAGGAACGCCTGTTAACGGAGGCACTGCCATGTTGTTTCTGCTTCCAAAATTAATCAACGATATGACCGTGCAATATTCCATTATTGATGAAAATGGAAAAATAAAATATTCTGGAGTGCAAGATTGGGAGCACATGGTCGGACATCAATTTAAAATTAAATCATCATCAAAAAATTACGGAGTGGTTCACGGACTAAAAGTAAATTTTCCTGAAAAGGGATATCAGATTTATGATGATTTTGATAACGAAAAAACAGTAACCCTTAAACACATCAACTAATATGAAAACAAGAGCATTAATAATTATGGTTTGCTTTTTAATATCCAAGGTTGCTATTTCACAAACCACACAAGAGACTTCCGATTTGCGTATTCTATCGTTCGATGAATGGAGTAATAAATATTCTACGCTTGATGATAAAAATAAAATCATTAATGCCGTCAGCATTTGTGAACTCACCATTGATGGAAAAAGATGTTTAGACCATCCAGTAGAGGTAAAGTTAAATGCCGATTCTAAAATGGAATTTAAAAATCTGCTTTGGTATCAGTGGGACATTCAAAAGAAAAGATGGGTGAAACAATCAGCTCCTAAATTTCGCATCGATCGCAATAAAAAAAATGGCGCTTATTATACCACTATTAATTGTCCTGGTGTATATGGATTCTTTTGTCCGGATGAAAAATTAAACAGCGGGCTTAACATCATCGCTCCATCAGGTTGTAAAATTTTAACAGTGAGTGTTGCACAAAAAAATCCAAGCACCGCTTATAACGCTTTGTACGAAAAGCCTTCTTCAAAAATTAATATTCCAGTTTCTGATTTACAATTTGCAGGATTTATTGAGGTAGAAATTATTGATAAAGAAGGTAAGCACTACGGACTTAAAAAAAATCTAATTGGTGCGCATATCGATTTACGAAATGGATTTGACAAAGGCGAAACGATGAATTTAAAAATTGGTCGTAATGACTTGATTGAAAAACAAAACTTATCAAATAAATAAAACTATGAAAAACACAATTAAGCTTATGCTAGTGATGACTGCGTGGATGATCACTACCGCTTCCTTCGGATCCACGATGGTAACCTTTGAAGATGCTATGAAACGCGGACTGATTTCGTATCATATCAACACCGACTATGTTGCCAATCGTTCAATGGATTTATCACTGAACAACAATTCAAGTAATCCTATTAATGTGCAACTAGAAGCTGGTAGAATATTTTATGCTACACAGGACATACAGCCGTATGTTGTTACTCGACCTTCTATAATTGCATTGGCGCCGCATGCACAAGAAGAGGTAATGATTTATGCACGTTGCGGAAACAGCAGCGCAAGAAGTCCTTTGCCCGAGACAAGATTTGGACGAACTAGTATGGGTCCGCCATTACTAGTACAAGCACTCACTGATTTAAATAATTTACGCATCAACGATATTTGCTTTGCACAACAAGTGGTATGGCATTATACCAACGGACATAGTTTAAATTCAATCATAGTGCATACGGATAATGAAAAAGAATTATTAAAACGTTTATGTGATAATGAAAATGCAGAATTCCCTTGGTATCAAAAACACTATGCACCATCGCCAACGGGCAACGATTTAGATTTTTCTAATGTGCCAACATTCATTCAAGGCGAAATGCAAGTGGTATTAACCCAACCTAGTAACGTGCAGGTTAAGTTATACAATAGTGAAGGGAAATCGATAAAAACAATTTCTGCATTTTTGAATCAGCCAGCAGGACAATTTATGATTCCACTAAATATTAATCTTTCAGATATCGAAAAAGGCGATTATAAAATTGTGATCGAAAATGATGCGGGTTCAAAAATAGAGGAGCGGTCGATAGCAGTATAAGTATTTCAGGTCAGGAGGAGCAAATTTTTGCTCCTCTTTGTTTTTTAGCTCGTATGGTATGATTTAATTTATCATTTTTGCAGTATGAACAGACCTATTCGAGTATTAATAGCAAAAGTCGGATTAGACGGTCACGATCGTGGAGCAAAAGTGATTGCTTCTTTTTTACGTGATGCAGGTATGGAAGTCATATACACTGGCCTTCGTCAAACACCAGAGATGGTAGTGAATGCAGCCTTGCAAGAAGATGTGGATGTGATTGGCGTAAGTATTTTATCGGGCGCACACATGACAGTCTTTCCAAAGATTTTGAATTTGATGAAAGAAAAATCATTGAATGATGTACTGCTTACCGGCGGCGGAATTATTCCCGATGCAGACATGAAAAAATTAGTGGAGATGGGCTGCGGAGAATTATTTGCGCCAGGAACAGACACTACCACTATCATCAATTACATTACCGATTGGGTGAATAAAAACAGAAGATAATTTTATGTATCAGAATATAACTACAGAACAAAAAGGAAAGATTTTAATTGTTACGGTTAATCGCCCCGACAAATTAAATGCATTAAATAAAAATACCATTGCAGAAATTGGCGTAGCTATCCATGCTGCTTCAACGGATAATAGTGTTGGCGGAATTATTTTAACAGGAGCAGGCACTAAGGCTTTTGTTGCAGGGGCCGATATTAGTGAGTTTGCTGCTTATTCGTTGGAAGAAGGGAAAGCTCTTTCTGCTCACGGACATGCCGTTTTTAATTCGATTGAAGCCTGTGCGAAACCTGTTATTGCAGCCGTTAACGGCTTTGCATTAGGGGGAGGTTGCGAATTAGCCATGGCTTGTCATATTCGCGTAGCTGCTGAAAACGCGAAGTTTGGACAACCAGAAGTGAAGTTAGGTTTGATACCAGGATACGGAGGAACACAACGATTACCAATGCTGATTGGAAAAGGTAAGGCGATGGAGTTATTAATGACAGCTGATGTAATTGATGCGAACGAAGCACATCGATTAGGATTGGTGAATCATGTAGTGCCTCAAGAAAATCTGATGGGGAAATGCGAAGAGATTTTGAATAAAATACTTGACATGGCTCCATTGGCAATTGGAGAAATTGTAAATACAGTGAATGCCTGTTACAATAAAGAAAGCAATGGATTTACAACGGAGATTGAACGATTCGGAGCTTGCTTTATTACCAACGACTTTAAAGAAGGGACGGAAGCATTCTTGGGAAAAAGAAAGGCAAATTTTAGCGGAAATTAATAAAACCAATTCCGGATTAATTTTCGGGGCAAGGTTCGTAACCATTTTGCTAAATCGCAGTTAAAGGGCTTAGTATTAAATTTTGCTCATTCACCAATTATTATCGGTGATTGACAAAATTTAAGTGCGTTTAAAAATTCAATTAAATATCTTCGCTATAATAGATAACTGCATGTTTACAATAATTCTATCTTCTGCCATCGCGTTTGTCATCACTTTTTTCGCCATTCCTGCTATCATCAGGGTATCGGTGTTAAAAGGATTGTTTGATGAACCTACAGAAAGAAAGCAGCATGCACAGAATATCCCAACATTAGGAGGGCTTGCCATTTTCGCAGGAACTGCCTTCTCATATACCTTTTGTTCGGCTACGTTGGAGTCAAGTGTTTCCCAGTACATTTTAGCCGCAATCATCGTGATGTTTTTTATTGGAATAAAAGACGATTTGTTTGAATTAACGGCGCATAAAAAATTAATAGGTCAAGTTTTAGCGGCTATTATCATCGTGTTTTTTGCGAATATTCGAATTACCAGTTTATGTGGCATTTTCGGAATCTATCAAATACCTTATTGGTTTAGTGCATGCTTATCCATTTTTACCATTCTAACTATTATCAATGCCTATAATCTTGTTGATGGAATTGATGGACTAGCTGGAGGAATTGGAGCAATTGCTTCCTTTACATTCGGCCTCTGGTTTTATAATTATGGAAATATGGGACTGTGTATCCTTTCCTTTGCTTTATTTAGCTCCTTAATTGCCTTTCTGATTTATAATTTTAATCCTGCTTCTATTTTCATGGGCGATACAGGATCGTTGGTGGTTGGTTTGATTTTATCTGTACTCGCCATCAAATTTATCGGATTAAGTTTCGAATCATTACCGTTTGAATTTCCTTTCCGATCTAGTCCTGCAATGGCCATTGCAATTTTAATTATTCCGTTAGTTGATACATTTAGAATATTTTCTGTTAGAATATTAAATGGAAAATCGCCATTTGAAGCCGACAGAAACCATATTCATCACAACCTGTTGGATTTGGGAATGAGCCACCGTGAAGCAACTTTGACATTATATGTCATTAATATTGGATTTATTACCACAGCCATGTTGTTGCGTAACATTTCTAGTTTAATCTTGCTCTACATACTTTTGGCAATGGCAATTTTACTGTGCTTTACACCTTACTTGTTGAAAGCCTTTTTTCGACCTCAGCAAGATTCTGTAAAAATTGCAGAGTAATTCTCTTCACACGTTATTCACTATTTTTTAATCTTTTTCCCTAAATTTGTGACTGAGACATTATATTAATGCCCCTATCAGTCTGAAAACCAAATTCTTATAGTTAGGCAATAAAAGTAATTAATTCCGTTAAGTTGTTAATTACTACAAGTCTCCACCAAATTTTAAGAGTTTTAACCATAAAATACAGATTAAAAGAATGATTTCTTTAAAAAAATTAAGTTTCCCATTCTTGATTTTTTTCTTTTGCCTGACAAGCACTAAAATGTCCGTTGCACAGGTTACTGACTCTACCCAGAACATTACTGCAATTTCAAGTATGCTAGACAGTCTAGTTACGTTAAATCACGTTGTGCGATTTAACTGTCTTGATGCAAACTGTTTTAATTCAAGTATGGCCAATACAGGAGTAATTCCTTATTTTTCTGATGAAGAGTACGTGGCTCGCATGTCGAAAATTTCTTGCCCAATTCCGCTATCCTATAATCGTTATGTAAAAGATTTCATCGATTTATATGCATATCGTCGTAGGGCACTTACACAAAGGGTCATGGGTTTATCTAACCTTTATTTTCCAATGTACGAGGAAATTTTAGATAAGGAAGGTTTACCATTAGAGTTTAAATATTTATCAATTATTGAATCTGCATTAAATCCAGTGGCAGTATCCCGAGTAGGTGCTACGGGCTTGTGGCAGTTTATGTATTCAACAGGTATCATTTACGATTTAAAAGTGAATTCTTTTACTGATGATCGTCGAGATCCGGTTAAATCTACTTATGCTGCTTGTAAGTATTTTAAAGACATGTATTCCATTTATGGCGATTGGCTATTGGTTATTGCATCTTATAATTGCGGAGCAGGAAATGTCAACAAGGCGATAAAACGTTCAGGAGGTAAAAAGAATTTCTGGGAAATCATGCAGTATTTACCTGCCGAAACTAGAAGTTATGTTCCAGCATTTATTGCAGTTGCTTATGTGATGAATTATTCGCGCGAGCATAATTTATATCCAATTACACCAGCTTATTCTTACTTTCAAGTAGATACAATTAATGTGACCAAGCAAGTAAATTTTAATGTGCTGGCAAGTCAGATTGATTTACCGTTGGATGTAATTTCCTTCTTAAATCCGATTTACAAGAAGAACTATATTCCAGATACTGAAGAAAGTTATACGCTTCGTTTACCAACCAATAAAATTGCTTTGTATATGGCAAAGGAAGAGCAGATTTTAGCACTTTCTACACCGCCTCCAAAGCCTGTAATGCCGGTTGCTTCAAGAGTAATTGTTTCGGATACTACTTCCGTGGATAGTGTCTCAACCGCTAATTTAGATTCAACTAATTCTGATCAGGTAGCTCGAATTCAGTATAAGTACATTGATAAAAAGGTAACCAAAACACATATCGTTCGAAAAAATGAATCAGTCGCGTCTGTGGCTGCCGACTATAACATGTCAGTGACTGATTTAAAGCGAATGAATCATTTAAGATCGGGGAAATTATTAAAAGGTCAACGATTAACAGTGAGCACCACCACCCGAGTAAAGGTACCAGTTACTGAAAATCAGGCACAGGTTCGTCCTAAGCAAAATTCAACTAATGCTCTTGCTGGTGATACTACCGTCAAAGATTCGAGTTTAGGTACTGCCACAATCGATGCAATACCGGATACTGCGGTAGTAGATTCTACAAGTAATGCATCTATTTTAGCTTCGAAAAAACCAAAATATGTCTATCACTTAGTTCAACCAGGTGATACTTTGTGGAATATTGCAAAAAGATATAATGGCGTAACTATCGAAATGATTAAGAATATCAATAATTTAAGGTCTTCGGAGTTAAAGGTAGGTACTAAATTAAAGGTATTAGTTAGCGGTTAATTCAAAAAACACTTTTTATTTAATTGTAAAAAGTATAAATTTGCACCGCGAAAGTTGATTGACCGATGGTGTAATGGCAACACTGCAGATTTTGATTCTGCCTTTCAAGGTTCGAGTCCTTGTCGGTCAACTACCAAAATAAGAAAGCCCCAATTTGGGGCTTTCTTATTTTTAGGCAATCATACATGAACGGAATCCATTATTTTTCCATGTCATCTATTCATCTAGGAAGGCTTCTAAGCGCTTTTTTAAGTCTTGAACTAATTCAAATCCCGGCATTCTCCACTCCATTTTTCCTTCGTTATAAATCATTAAAGTAGGCACACTCATGATGGAAAAGTGCTTTTGTAATATTAAATTTTGATCAACATCAATTTTACAAATCACCACTTCAGAAGGAAGTTGCTGATCAAGATCCACTAAAATTTCATCCAACATTTTACAGGGCTCGCACCAGTCGGCATAAAAATCAAAAAGGATTAATTGATGTGAATGGGCAAACAATTGAAAGTCTTCTATTGTCGAAAAATTATTCTTAATAATCATAGCTCTTCGTTAAGTTTAAGTGTGGAGGATGGTTTAAGTAATCGCCATGAAAACAAAATAAACATAAACAAAAGAACAAGCTTAGTGATATTCGAAAGTAAAAAGCCCATTGAATAGTGAAATATTACAAAATCATTTAACTGCCACAATCCAACACTCGTAATAATTAATAACAAGCATAGTTTTATATCATAAGGAATAGGATAATATTTTTGTCCATAGAGGTAGGATATCAGCATCATTGCTCCATAACAAATAAATGTTGCCCAAGCTGCACCTAAATAACCCATGGTCGGAATTAAAAGGAAGTTAAGAACAATGGTAATTGTTGCTCCGAAAATACTAAACCAAGCACCATATTTTGTTTGACCGGATAATTTATACCACATACTTAAATTCAAATAAACGCCTAAAAATAAATTGGCGAATAAAAGAATGGGAACCACTTTTAATCCTTCATGAAATTTTTCACCAATAAAATTCTTTGCAATATTCATATATAGCATCACTCCTAGAAAAATCAAACTGCAAATAAATACGAAATAGTTCATAATGTTTGCATAAAGATCTTTGCTGTTTTTTTTCTTTTGCTGCGAAAAGAAAAACGGCTCAGCAGCATAACGATAGGTCTGCACGAATAGCGTCATGATGATGCTCAACTTATAACAGGCACTGTAAATTCCAAGCTGGTGTAATGCCGTTGATTTATCCGTTACTAAATATTTCAAGATAGCACGATCAAGTGTTTCGTTAATCATACCAGCAAATCCTGCTATTAATAACGGGAAGGCATATACGAGCATTTCTTTTACAAGGTGCATATCCACCTTCCAACGAAACAATTTAAAATCGTTGTAAAAAAACAAGAGTGTTATAAAGCTTGAAAGCAAATTTGCAATAAACACATATCCAACACCGATAGCTGGGTTGTAAATGACATTTATAAAGTTATTTGTTGTTAAATGGGGTAGAAAGGCAAGAAAAAATAAATTCAGTCCGATGTTGGTACTAATGTTTACAATTTTAATTAAGGCAAATTTTTTCGCTTTATTTTCTTGTCGCAGCTTTGCGAATGGAAGTGCGGTAATGGCATCAAAAGCAAGTATTAATGCGAACCAAACAATGTATTCAGGATGATCGCTATATCCTAATCCACCCGCAATCCAATTTGAAAATAAAATTAAAACAGATGATAATAAAACAGACGATAGTACCAACGTACTAAAACTATTCGAATAAATTTTATGTTGATCATCGTGTTTGTTTGAAAAGTGAAAATAAGCAGTTTCCATTCCATACGTATAAAGCACAATCAGAAATGTTACGTATGCATAAAATTCTGAAACTACTCCATACGCTTCGGGTTCAAAGATGCGCGTATATAATGGAACAAGTAAGTAGTTTAGTAATCGTCCGATAATACTACTTAATCCATAGATTGCAGTTTGTCCTGCTAATTTTTTTATTTGACTCACTCGAATAAAATTTAAAAATCGTAATAGCGATTAAACAAACGAGTTTTAATCCCTGCTTGAATCATTGTTTCAGAAATTGTTTGTCGTGTGCACTGATCATTTCTTTGAGTTATTTCTAAAAACCCTGATAAATGAGTAATAGGATTAAATTCATAATAGATTCCAAGAGAGGCGATGCTAATGGTATGTTTTTCTCCTTGGCCTATTCTGTTTCCATATTCAGCCACACGCGTCATGTACGGAAGGAAAATATTCTGACCATAGTTGTACCCTCCACTATCAAGTCCAACAACATAGTAATTTAATTTACCTTCAAAATTCCAACGCTGATAACGATAGTTCCCTATGGCAACTAATTCATAAAAATTAGCTCCCATTGGGTGAGCCAACGATTGACCATAATGTCCGTAATTACCCAATGATTCTCGATGCTGATAAGTATAAGGTCGAACAGCATTATATTCTAATTGTCCGTATAAATTTTTAATACCAAATAGGTCGAATGATTTTACACCCAACTGCCAACCTTGTTTATTGGCCCACCAACCTTTTCCCGCTCTCACTTCTTTAATTAAAAATTCATCGAGTAGTAACTGTCCATAAGCAGTTGTTCTATTCGATAACTTATACTTCGCATTAAATCCCATTAAAACATTATCAGGAGATCCAATTGAAAATTCTACCGGACGGAAAAATATAAAAGGATTCATATAGCCAAGGTCGAAACCTCTTTTTGCGGTGGAATCACTGTGCCAAACAACACTTTCAAATACACCAATGGAACCTCGTTTACCAATATTTAAATCCAGATAATGCATCGACGTGTACTTACGTTGAAAAGGCTGATTATCCTGTAAATCTCTTCGTGTGATGTCTTGCATCTCTGCAAAAATATTTACGTATCGGAACTTCCAGATATCCGTTATAATTTTTAAGTGTGGAAAGTTGAAAGCATTATCAGAAAGTAGTAAAGAACGATATCCATCGCCAATAAACATTTTATCATTTCCAAATTGAAAGGTGAAATGTTTGTTCAATTCATAAGTTAAGCTACCTGTTGACCATGCGTAATCATACGGACCAGTACCTTTTACTCTTCCAGTTCCAGGTACAACACGCGTTAATTTAATAGTTGAATCAATGTAATAAGGAAACAAACTTTGATTTTCATAAAACGTTGCATTGAACGAAAAACGCTTACCTATTTCACCACCAATGGCTGCTCCACGTGTGTTGTTATTAAAATTTTTATTTGAGTAATGATCACTACCTCCTGAAATATCCATCAATGCATCAAGGAATAAAAAATAATCATCTTGCTTTACTTGCAACAAATGCTCCTTGAAAATTTTACGGCCAGCAAGTGTTTGATAAAAGTGATTACTGGATAAGGCTAACGTTTGAATTGAATCGTATCGAAGAATACTTTTTAGGTCCTTATTCAAATAAGGCTTGAAGGATGTAGGAGATTCATTCGATAATTCATAAAGGCCTTTTTCATAATACAGATTACCCGTATTGCTTAAGGGAATGAATCCTATTTGTGCTTGCGTTTTTATTGTAAACAAAAAACAGGTTATTACAGTTAGAATAATTTTTGATTTCATACTTAGCGATATGTTTTTCCTTGATAGTAGATGGAAGTAATATTTTCTGCACTTTTAAAAGAAAGGATGTCGTTATTAAGGTCGTACGATGAAAACAATTCTGTCGCAGCAACTGTCGATTTGCCATTAGCGAATAAATGTAAGCGTTGGTTCTGATCTACCCAGGCAATACATCCCTGACTGATCTTATAACTCAATGGTTGAAAATTATCTAGTTCGTAACGCACCCCGTTTACGAAAGCTTGAAATTTATTGTTGATGTAAAATGCGACGCATTGATCTTTGACATCATATAGGTCAGGTGCATACGATTCTAGTTTCAGTAATTTCCCATCTGCATATACCTTAAAATAATTTTCATCGCTTACATAAGCCACTACATTATCTCCTGCTTTAAACGACTGTGCTTTTAATTCTTCTAAGGTGACAATTTTGCCAAGGTAATAAACCTTGAATGAGTAGTTAGCTCCATCGGTGTAAGCTACCGTGTTTTTACCACAAACAAAATCGGTAGTACCATTATTATCCACTTCGAATAAATCGCCTGAATCAAAAATTTTCAGATAGCCGTTACGATTAGTAAAAGCGACAGTATTCTTACCCGCGGCATAATTTCCGAGACTACCAACCAAAGTGGTTTCTAATTCCTGCACATTTCCATCTCGGTAAACTTTCAATATATCAGCAATCGTTTCTCTAAAAACAATTAAACCTTCTGAAATTTGATAATCTTTAATAAAATAAGTGAGACGAGTAAGATTTCCTTTTTCAAAAACGGCTAATACATTATCTCTTTTGTAAATAAGAAAGGCATAATTCACATCAAAGGTAGTGTTGGTAGCATCACCCAAGTCAGTGAACTCTCCATTGTAATAAACAATTAAATTGTTCGAGGCATTAACATAGCCAACATAAGGACCCGCCGATTTATAGCTACGTACAGGTCGTGTATCTAACGTTCGCGGACCACCGTTTTCGAATACGTATAAATAGCCCCGCATATCTTCATAGGCAACTACGGGATCTTGAGCGAAACAAACAGACGTTAAAAAAAAGAAAAAACCACTTAAAAGAAAATGACGAAACGACAATAATCCTTTAAGTGGTGCTAACATAACTATAATTGACTTAGTTTTTTTCTAATACTTTGAAAATCTCATCCAATTTCGGAGTAATAATAACCTCAATGCGTCGATTTTTCTTACGACCTTCAACACTGTTCGTATTATCAATCGGATTAAACTCTCCTCTTCCGGCAGCTGTTAATCGAGCAGGACTTACCTTTGAATTGCTAGTAATGATTTTTACGACAGCGGTTGCACGCATAACGCTCAAATCCCAGTTATCTTTGATCTCTCCATTTCCTTTCATCGGAACATTATCCGTATGACCTTCAATAAGGATATCGTTTGATAAATCACCTTCCAATACTTTTGCAAGAGCTTTTAATGCTTCAGCTCCCTTTACATCCACAACAGTACTTCCCGTCGCAAATAATAGACGCTCTTCTAACATCACATATACCTTACCGTTACGAAGCTCAACAGTTAATCCTTTATCAGTAAAACCGGTTAAAGCGTTTGCAACAGAGTTTTTAAGTGCAATTGCCGCAGAATCTTTTGAGGCAATAAGTTTTTCTAATTCATCTACTCGAGTTGTTTTTGCATCAAGTTCTTTACCTAAAATTTCAAGCTCAACAGCTTTCTCTTTCAACTCTCGCTCTTTTTTCGAAATTTCATCTTCTCTTTTTTGTAAATCTTCTTTTGTTTTTTGAAGATCTCGAATCAATTTTTTGTTGGCTTCTGTATTTGCCGCAGCAAGAGGCCCCTCTTTCAATAACTGATCGTATTTAGCACTTATCTCTGTTTTAGCAGCAATTGCCTTTTTTAATTCATTCGAAATAGCAGAAGTATCGCTTTCTAACTTTGCAATTCGATTTTTTAATTCCTCATTCTGATAAGAAAGCTCGTTATTATGAGTGTTTAAATTCAAATTCACCGCTTTTAAAGAATCGTTTTCGGCAGTGCACTTTGCTTTTTGAGCTTTTAATTCATTATGAAGACGGGATGGAACGCAAGAAACCGTAGTTATTGCGATTAATAATAGGAAAGGAATTAGCTTTTTCATTGTCTTTTCTTAGAGGTATAAAAGTAAGAAGCAACCTAGTGCATTTAGAGATTAAAAAATGTACTATTCAACACCATAATGTTAAAACCTTTGCCGTTTAATAGGGGTATAATAACAATAAAATCAAATGTATGCTTTCATTAAGTCAAAATTGGATTACCGAGGGTCACATCGATTTGGAATACAAAAAGTACGTGGTCTTAGCGTATTTGCAGCAAATAGAAAATGAACTAAGAGAGAACAAATTGTTTCCTTCCATGAGCGAAGTCTTGCAACATCATCGGCATCTATTGGATTTGCGTTTAAAGAAGGATGAACTATCAAAGCAATTCCCTAAGGTTCTTAATGGAATGATGGGCGACGGATTATCATATCAATCCTTAGTGGAAAATGACCAATTAATGAATACGATACAAGATATTATAGATTTTAGTTTGCCTTTGTTTCAAAAATATGTGGAGGAAAGTAAGCGTATTGCTCAATTTGTTGAGAAGCATTTATCGGTAAATTCTGTTGGACTTATTCCAATGAGAACAGTTGAAGGGTATTTAATGATTACAACGAAAGGGGTTAATGCCATCAATGTGTATCAGTATCAAGTTTCTTTGTTTGATGTGGTTTATCCACAATATCCAAGCATTCAATTAAAATGGACCTCTACGTATGAATACACTTTGTCGAATACCTTCGAAAAAATAAAACTAGATTTAATACGAAACCAAGCACAATATCCTAATCCTGCTACCTATTGCATTTGTTCAGATTTTCAATTTCCTTTGTCGGAAACATTATTACCCTTAGCAAAAATATCTTTGTCGAAACACTTAAGTCAGACAGTTCATTAGTATTTTATTTCTAATAAAACAGGGCAATGGTCGGAATGAACGGCGTCGTTATAAATATGAGCGGCCACCAAATTCGATTTTAGATTTTCTGTTGCCAATAAATAATCAATACGCCACCCTAGGTTTTTAGCTCTTGCATTCGCTCTGAACGTCCACCATGTATATTGGTGAGGGGACTCATTAAAATGACGGAAGGAATCAATGAAACCGGAATTAATAAACCCCTCCATCCACGCTCTTTCTTCAGGTAAAAATCCAGATGATTTGGCATTGCTTATCGGATTATGAATATCAATAGGTTTATGACAAATATTAGCATCGCCACCAATAATTAATTTAGGTCGCACTTTTTTTAATTCAGCAATATATTGTTCAAACCAAGCAAGCCATTCCATTTTAAAATCTTGCCGCTCTTCACCGCTGGAACCTGAGGGAATGTAAACGCTCATAATAGATAAATCGCCGAAATCAGCTCTGATAATTCGCCCCTCACCATCGATAGCCGCATTGCCCGAGCCGTATTCAACATGATCGGGTTTTATCTTCGAGAAAATAGCCACACCGCTGTACCCTTTTTTAGTTGCAGAATGCCAAAAATGATGATAGCCCATTGCTTCAAGCTCTTGCATTTCTACTTGTTCTTTTTCTGCTTTTATCTCTTGCAATAAAATAACATCTGGATTAACTGTTTGTATCCAAGATGCAAGTCCTTTTGTTAACGCAGCACGAACACCGTTTACATTATAAGTAATTATTTTCACACGAATTAATTTTTTCAAAAATACTAAAATCGATAGCAATATCTACTTAATTGTAAACGAAAGATTATTAAAAACAAATTCAACCCTCTTCGAAATTCGATGTTACTTTCCTTAATTTTATAACGTGAAAATGAAGAGGCTCATCCTATTGCTATTCTTACTGCTTGGCAGTGCAGAATTATTTTCACAGCAATCACCATTTTTTAGATCTAAAAAAATTAGTTGTCAGAGCGATTCATTACAAATAGATTCTTTAAGTATCGTTCCGGGAAGTTTGGTTTTTTTAACAGGAGTTGAAGAGGATGTAAAAGTGGATTATGCTGCTTCAAAATTATATTGGATGAGTTCTAACCGTAATAAAAATGACTCGGCCGAAATAGTTTACAAAGTATATCCAATCAATTTCACAAAAGAATTTAGTAAGCGTAAACGGTCAGATGCAAATAAGTTTGATGCCTCTAATCCATTTGCGTATTACAAGGAATCGTCAGTCGATTCCAAAGAAAACATTTTTGGATTAAGTGGGTTTAATAAAAGTGGAAGTGTTTCTAGAGGAATTTCCATCGGAAATAATCAGGATCCTATTGTTAATAGTAGTTTAAACCTTCAATTGGCAGGCAAGTTATCGAATGGAGTAGAAATAGTGGCAGCTATTACTGATGATAATATTCCTATTCAAGCAGACGGTAATACGCAACAGTTACAAGAGTTCGACAAAGTATTTATTCAATTAAGCAATGAAAAAAATAAAGTTGTTGTAGGAGATTTTGATGCTAAGAATCCGGAAGGGTATTTTATGCGTTATATTAAAAAAGGACAAGGAATCAGTTATCAATTTAAAGATACTACAATCAATTACCATCAAAATCCTGTTCAATTAGAAGTAGCCGCTGCTGCTGCTATTTCGAAAGGAAAATTTGCGCGACAAATAATTCCCGGTGTTGAATCAAATCAAGGCCCCTATCGGTTACGAGGTGCCGAAAACGAGTTTTTTATTGTGATCTTATCTGGAACAGAAAAAGTGTTTTTGGATGGTCAACTACTCGAACGAGGGCAAGATCGTGATTACATTATTGATTATAATACCGCTGAAATAAGATTCACCTCAAAAAGAATTATCAGTAAAGACTCAAGGATAATTGTAGAGTTTCAGTATAGTGATAAGAATTATTCTCGTTCGATGATTATTGGAAATGCAAATTGGAAAAGTTATCGACTAGCAACACATATAAATATTTACAGTGAACAAGACAGTAAAAATCAACCAATACTTCAAGATTTATCTGATGAACAAAAGCTAATATTGGCCAACGCGGGAGATCATTTAAACAATGCATTTTATTTGAATGCAGACAGTGTTGGTTATAATGTGAATGAGTTACTTTATGCAAAAAGGGATACAACAGTTAATGCAATAAGTTATAATATTTATGTTTATAGCACTTCTCCGGATAGTGCATTTTATCGTTTAGGATTCACGAATGTTGGAAAAAACAAAGGCAGCTATATTGCGCTGGATAATATTGCCAATGGCAGAGTGTATGAGTGGGTAAGTCCAATTAATGGAGTGTTGCAAGGAGACTATGAACCCTACTCAGTTTTGATTAGTCCTAAGCAACGACAAATGGCTACTGCGGGTGTGGAATATCAGTTGCCTGATAAAACGAAAGTAGGATTTGAATCGTCCATTACAAAAAACGACATTAATTTATTTTCAAAGAAAGACAAATCTAATGACAATGGATTTGCATTCCGATTTCAAGTAGATGATCATCGAAAAATAAATCGTGATAGCTCTCAAAGCTGGATATTAAATTCTCAGTTACAAATAGAGCATACGGATGTACATTTTACACCCATCGAAAATTACCGAGCAGCAGAATTTACAAGAGACTGGAACACCAATTTATTTACTACTAATGCCACTGAGAATTTAATGTTCGCTAGTATTGGTATGACACACAAGAATGATTTTAAAATAAACAATGGATTGAAATATTACCATCGTACTGGGCAATATCAAGGATTGATGCATACACTGAGTGCAGGATATAATCACGACGGATGGAATATAAAAAGTGATGCATCAAAACTGACAACGAATGGAAATGTATTTAATAGTTTCTATTTTAAAAATAAGGAAACGATTCAGAAAAAAATAGAGGCTTGGACACCCGGAGTTGTTTTCGAACAAGAGAATAATAAAATTTCGAATATTTTTAAAGATAGTTTAATGCAAGGGTCCTTCTCTTGGAAAACAGGAGAGGTGTTTTTAATTCATGGAGATACGACCACTTGGCCCATTAAAGGAAGTGTTAGTCGAAGATATGAAGATGGATTAGTGGAAGGAGGATTTCGTACTGCTACAATAGCAGATATGGCTTCTCTATCACTATCTAATAATAAAAATAATCATCGAATAAGCACAATGCTTAACTATCGTAAATTATCTATTCTGGATACATCAATAACTCCATTGAATGGAGATCAATCTTTTTCGGGCCGTGCAGACTATACTACGAGTGTATGGAAGAAGGCGATTCAATTAAACGCTTACTATGAAGGGGGAACAGGTACGGAACCCAAACGAATTTACTCTTACATAAAAGTAGCAGATGGTACAGGAGTTTATACATGGAATGATTATAACGGTGATGGAATACCGCAGTTAAATGAATTTGAAGTTGCCGAATTTAAAGACCAGGCAAATTACATCAGGATTTTCTCCTCCACCAATGAATATACTAAAGTGATTTTTAATCAATTTAATTTTTCTTTAAATATTAATCCCGCCAATGCATTTAAAGGAGAGCATTTTATCAATCGATTTACTATTTTATCTTCTTTAAGACTTGATAACCGAATAAGTACAGATCAATTTAAATTTGATTATTTAATCCCATTGGCTAATAGTTATACTACTGAACAGCTAATTGCAAATCAAAATTCGGGAAAACACACCTTGTTTTATAATCGTTTAAATCCGAAAGGAGGATTTGAATTAAGTTATTTACATACTGGAAGCAAGCAATTTCTAAGCAGTGGAATAGAAAGTCGCACAAACGAGTTAGCTTCTACAACCGTCCGAAAATCGTTAAAGAAAGAATGGAACCTGTTGTTGTCAGTTGAGGCTGGAAGAAAAACATCTGATGCGGCCTATTTTGTGAATAAAAATTTTAACATTGAAAGCTATGCGCTCATTCCGCAGTTGGTATATCAACCCAACAGCACGTATAAAGTTTTAACAACTTACCGACAAGCCAATAAACAAAATGTTTTGGGTGTAGTAGATTCAGAAGAGGCAAATATTGCAGATTTAAGTGCTGAATTTAAATATAGTTCAGTAAAAAAGGGCGTGGTTACTTTTAAAGTAAACTATTTAAATATTAACTATAACGGTGATGCCAATACGTCGTTGGCCTATGAAATGTTAGAGGGGTTAAAGTCGGGCGTAAATTACAAATGGCAATTATCCGTTCAGCGCAACTTGGGAAACAGTTTACAACTATCACTTAACTACGAAGGAAGGAAGCCAAGTAATTTGGGTATAATACATACAGGTGGTATGCAGCTACGCGCCTTTTTCTAAATTATTTTAGGGTGACAGAAGCGCTTCCAATCTGGTTGCCTTCGCAATAAATTTCAATTGCATATTTACCAATGCTATATGCATTCCCTTTCTCCCAATAAATACACAAATCAGTACTTTTGTTTTCGTAAAAAATCGTCTGACGAATCGTGTAAATTGAAGCTTGTCCTTTCAACATAAATGTTTCATTGGAAGTCGAAAGAATAGTTCCATCCGGACCAACGATTCTCAAATAAATATCTTTAGCCCCTTTATCAACAACTTGATTTTCGATGATGGTAAAACATGTTTTGATACGATCGGTTTGCTTGGCCTTTGTAGTTTCCATTTCCTTTCCACTTCCTTTATATTTAACACCTGTAGCAATGGCATTTACTGTTTTTAAGATGGATGCAATAGCCACTTTATTGGATAAGGTACTGTTCTCTTGTGTAAGTGAGCCAACTTTTGAATTAGCACTTGATAAATCCTGACTTAAAGAGCTGTTTTGTGCAGAAAGATCTTTATTGGCTAATTTTAGGGAGTCAATTTGCGCAAGATAATTTTGACTAAGTTGCTTTAGGTTATTAATTTCTTCTTTAGCTTTTTTTAATTGAGCTGCATCTCCCGAATTAATTAATCGTTGGATTTCTACAATTTTATTTCTGATTTCTTCATCTTTAGAACTTAATAAATTTTGAAGACCAGCATTTTCCTGATTTAATTTATCGAACTCGATTTTTACCTTTTGAAGCTCTGCATTTAGAGTTTCTTTTTCGGTAGTAGTGTTTTTTAATTCTACCTTAGTTTGTTGTAAATCAGTCTTTTTATTAAAAAACTGCCATAGCAATAATCCATTCACTCCCAACAAGAGTGAAATAATGATGATAACAATCGTTTTTTTAGATTGAGATTCTTTATTTTCTATTGACATAGGTCCTGATTTTTTATGTACTTCTAAAACTTTGCTAAAAATAGGTAAAAATCATTCGAATTCCATCGCGCACATTAGCCTATTCACCCTGAAAAATGTCCCATTCAGATAAAAATCGATGGTTTTACTCTTGTTTGCTGTATTTTTCTCTCTTAAAATAACAATTTGATAAAGCGTATGCGGTATGATTTTACTACATTTGCCCAGCGGATTGAAATCATAAAAATCATTTTTAAGTTTTAATGAAAAGACTGCTATTGCTCTTACTTCTTTTTTCGACGATTGCCGGAAATGTTTTTTCGCAGGTGGTAGGTGACTATCGTTCTGTTGGCAGTGGATTGTGGGGTACAGCAGGAACTTGGCAGTCTTGGAATGGAACGGCTTGGGTAGCAGCAGGGGCAGCGCCGGGAGCAACGAACAATGTAAAAATTTTAAGCGGTCATACTATTACTGTTGATGCATCCGGAAAACCTTGTGCTGATTTGGTAGTGGATGCAGGCGGGAAACTATATTGCAATGGGTTTGTTAATGTTTACGTTAATGTGTACGGAGATACGTTGATGTGTAACGGTACGATTGGAAATGGTGCCACCTTCGATGGAATTTCCTTCAATATTTATGGTGCAACCTGTCGAATATTAGGCTCAGGGGGAACTTTTGATGCCTCGCGAATTCGTAAAAATGACGCTACAAACACCATTACCAATTTGTCAATTGAACGTGATGTTAAATTACGGTTTTGTGGTGGACGTCAGACACAGATTTACAATAATGCAAATAGTGCTGCAGGTTCTACGGGAACACGTTTCAATGTGACGGTAGCTTCTGGAGCTACCTTAACGTTGGATTCTACAGTCTCAGCGGATTGTCAGGCAACAGGTACAGCTGCAACAATCGCACTTGTGTCGTCAACTACAGCTGGAAGTGTTACGGTAAATACAACATCCACAACAGGTATAACTGCAGGAATGATGGTTTCTGGTAGTGGAATTATTCCAGGTACAACCGTTGCAAGTATTGTTACAGGAACACAATTTACGCTTTCTCAAAATGCAGTAATTACCAATGCTTCAAATAGTCTAACATTTGGAGGTAATCAAATTACCAATACATCTGCAATAAATTCTTATTATGGAGCAGTTTTCGGCGTCCCGGGTTCATTAGCAAATTGCCGTGTTTATGGAAATGGAATTGCCCCAGGAGCCTATATCGTTTCTGCAACATTAGTTTCTGGATCAACTTATAATTTGCAATTAAGTTTGCCAAATACAGGACCTGTAAGTGGTACTGTTTATTTTGTTTCCGACGGAAATGCCGCCGTTGATGGTATTACAGGAACAGCCCCAGGAGCATCAGCAGGTTCATTTACAGTTAATGGAAACATGTTGGTATCAGGGTTTTTATATTTAACAACGAATAATGGAAGTACAGTAGCTGACTCAATGGTAACATGGACCATCAACAATGGTGGAGTCTTGAAAGTTGGTAATGTTTTGACTTCGGCGAGCGGAGCTGCAAAACATGTTTTTAGAGTTATGCCAGGGGCAAAGTTTGAAGTTTTTGGATTACCAGGATTCTCAACTGCACTTGTTGCCACAAATAACACATTTGATTTTCAAGTAGGAAGTTTTACGGAGTTTTCTGGTAAAGGGAACCAAAATGTACCGGTCGTATTGCCATCCCCTTCGTCAGGTTTTTACGGGAATCTAAAAATATCAGGTTATGGAATTAAGTCGGAGATTTCAACGACTACCTTCCAAATTGCAAACGACTTTGAAATAACAAACATTAGCGGTGCAGCTATATTTAATGGCGCTATTGCTAGTAATTTATTTGTGGGGGGAAATTGGTTAAACTATCATGATTCGGCATTTATTGAAGCTTCAATAGTTACCTTTAATCGTACCGGAGCTGCAACAATATATTGTCCTACAGGTGAGGTCTTCTCTACGCTTAAATATCAAAAAACAGATTCTTCTGAGGTAAAATTTTTATCGGATGTTACCGCAAAGTTACAGCTTTCAATTGCTGCCAATGGAAGAGTTAATTTGAATGGCAACACTTTGAAAATTCTATCACCACTTAACAATGGAATTACTATCGTAACTCCTACAACCGCTAGGTACATTTTAGGGGAAACAGGAAATTTTAATTCTAAGGTTAAATGGAATATTGGTACCACAACTGCTTATACAAGGTTTGCTATTCCTTTTGCAAAAGGATCGGGAACTGCTAACGCTACTCCATTTGCCTTTGCAGTGGATGCGAATGTTCAAGTAGATACTATGACTGTTTCTACTTATGGAACTCCAGCAACCAATTTACCTTGGCCAACAGCGGCACCTTATGGAGTCACTAATTTGAATTCGTCCACAAATTTATCTCCCGACAATAGAGACGCTGCAACTGATCGATTTTGGTACGTTGGGTTTACATCTCCTAATGTAGTCAACGACACTATTGTTTTAACCTATGCATCACCATCAGAACTTCCAACGGTGGTACCTTTCAATAATCCCGATTCTATTCGAGGTCAGTATTGGGATGGTCCATCAGGTTCATGGGCATTACCTGTAGTGGGTTATAATGTATTGAATGCTGTAGTTATTCCAAACCCATCATTGAATCGTGTTTGGTCCTTGGTAAGTAATATTTCTCCTATGGGGCCACTGCCCCTTCCAATCGAACTCGTTGATTTTAAAGGCAAATACGTTAATAATCAAAGTGTTTTATCATGGGTTACAGCTTCGGAAAAAGACAATGATTATTTTGTTTTAGAACGCAGTGAAGATGGTCAAAGCTTTAGAGAAATTGGAAAAGTAGATGGTGCAGGAAATTCCTCCTCTTTTTTAAATTACCAGTATGTAGACAGTAAGCCCATTAACCAAGTTGCTTATTATCGTTTAAAGCAAGTCGATTTTGACGGCCACTCAACTAACAGTCAAATAATTGCATTAAGAAACAGTCAGAAATTAAGTGCAGAAATCAAGGCTTATCCTAACCCATCGGATGGTCGCTTTTTAATTACCAATTTACCTTTCGATGAAGGGGATAATTTTGTGAGTCAAGTGTATAATTTACAAGGAGAACTTTTGAAAAAAGACTTGTATATTAATGAGGCAAATGGTAACTTGCTGCTCCAATTAAACGACCTAAATAGTGGGGTATATTGGATAAGATTAACAAACGGTTATACTACAGCTACAACACGAGTTATACTTAACAAATAAAATTTAATTCAAAAATTGTTCGATGTTAATGTTCTATTAACATCAAGTTCGGTAATTGCACTGCGATTATCTATTGCATTTATATTAACAACCTGAAAATATGTCGACAAGTTTTACATTCAAACAAAAGCAGAAGTGGAGTAATTTAAAATCGTTGCTCTTAATGATGTCAATGGTTTTTATCTTTCAATTAAAGGTAAGCGCTCAAGCCATTTACACCCAGGATTTTAATTATTCAGGAACATTAACATCTAATGGTTGGACTGCTCATAGTGCGGGTGGAACATCTCCTATCTCTACAACAACGGGATTAACTTATGGCGCTCATGCTGGAAGTGGGGTTGGGAATGCAGCTTTGGTTGGTCCTTCGGGAGAAGATATCAATCAAACTTTTACTAGTCAAAGTGGTAACGGACTAGTTGTTTATTCCTCCTTTTTGTGTAATGTAAATGATGCATCAACTTCAAAAGCTGGAGACTATTTCTATATTTTAGGAAGTCCGGGAGGAGCCACTTGGACTGCTTTTACATCGAGGGTGTTTGCTAGAATTGTAAGTGGGAATGTAAATTTTGGTATAAGCAATACTTCCACTGCAACCTATGGCACCACAAATTTTTCGAAAAACACGACCTACCTAATCATAATAAAATACACAATTAATACCGGTGGTGCCGATCCAGTATCGATGTGGGTTCTTCCAAGTGGATTGCCATTGTCTGAAGCAGTTGCTGGGACGGCGGAAGTAACTAATTTGACTACATCTGGCACCAATGACGTGATTAATACAGTTGGTCTTAGACAAGGAGCGGCAGCCAGTGCGCCACAAGTGATTGTAGATGCTATTCGTGTTGGTTTAGATTGGGCCTCTGTTGTGCCAGCGTCTGCGAGCGCTCCCTCTACACAAGTATCTGCTATCTCTTTTGCTAACAGCACAAACAGCGCAACAGATGTCAATTGGACTAACGGTAATGGCAATGGGCGAATTGTAAAAATGAATACTAGCAATTCTTTTACAACGCCCGCTAACGGAACTACTTACTCTGCTACAACCGCTTATTCAGGATCTGGTGAGCAAGTAGTATATGCAGGTACAGGAAGCACAGTTAATGTGACTGGTTTAACTCCTGGTCAAACATATTACTTTAGAGCTTACGAGTATAATTCTACGGGAATGCTGTACAATTCTTCAACAGCAACCAATAATCCTAATTCAGTAATATTAAATTATCCAAGTCCCACTTTAACAAGTATAAATCCTACCAGTACTAATGCAGCTGGATCTTCTTTTACTTTGACTGTAACTGGATCTAACTTTTACAATACATCAGTAGTAAATTGGAATGGCTCTGCAAGAACAACAACCTATGTTAATTCGACTACACTAACGGCTGCCATTACCGCAGCAGATATTGCAACAGCAGGAACTGCAACTGTAACTGTAACGAATACAACACCGGGTGGTGGTACCTCATCTGGACAAACATTTACGATCAATGCAAATGTGTCTCCTTCCATCGCTGTAACCTCCTCACTCACTAATTTTATTGGGGAGGCATTAGTCGCTTCGGCATCTCAATCGTATACAGTTTCTGGAAGTAGCTTAACAGATAATATTTCTATTTCGGTTGGCGCACCATTTGAATTGTCATTAAACAATTCCACTTGGTCAAATTCGCTTACTCTCACTCAAAGTGGAGGAGTTGTCACTTCAAGTACAGTTTACGTTAGATTAAATGCAACAGCTTCTGGTTCATTTACAGGTACAATAACTCATTCATCAACTGGAGCAAGTGATCAATCCATCAGCTTAGCAGGAAGTGCTATCAACGCATCACCTTCTGTTCAATCGGCTATAACATTAACTTCTGCTACAGCAAACTCCCTTACTTTTTCATTGAATGGCGGAAATGGATCAGGAAAAATACTTGTGGCCTCGGCGTCGACGGTAACCTATGTTCCAACAGATGCAGTAGCTCCTACGGGTGTTAATTCAAATTGGACATTGGCAACAGATCAAGGTACAGGAAATAAAATTGTTTATGATGGTTCGGGTACATCCGTAACCGTTAGTGGATTAACTGCCAATACAAATTATAATTTTGCTGTTTATTCCTATAATGGGTCTGCCTCTACAATTAATTATTTACAAGCTAGTCCGGGAACATTATCCGTTACTACATTGGCTTCGGAACCGACAACAGCTTCATTGGTCTCTTATACAAGAATTACTACTGATACTGCGTATGTGAACTTTACCGGTGGTAATGGTGCTAACAGAATCGTGGTAATTAATACTTCCGGAGTGGTTACTTTTTCACCAGTTGATGGACAAAGTTATTCTGGAGCCAATCAAGCATTATCATCAGCATTTGATTTAGGTTCAGGAAACAAATTGGTTTATCAGGGAACTGCAACCTCAGCAAAAATCACCGGGTTTGCGATGGGCTCAACAGTTAACGTAGCAGTGTTTGAATATAACGGCACTGGCGTTACGACTAATTACAAAACACCAGGTGTAACGGCTTCTGCTATTGCACCTTCGTATATTTCATATACAAGTGGAAATTACTTCCAAGATTTTAATACACTCCCATCCACAGGAATTTTTGCTACAAGCGGCTTTGGTCAAGGACCGTATTATTTAACATCAACACCAATTAATGCTACAGGAGCTGCAGGTTGGCAGTTAGCTGCTATTACAGGAGCAGATATTAAATTAAGTACGGATGCAGGTTCTGGTACGTCAGGATCAAATTATAATTATGGTTCGGCAAGTTCAACAGACCGTGCAATAGGATGTTTAGCTAGTAGTTCCTATTTAGGCTCTCTTGGTGCTGTTTTCGTCAATAACTCCACTGGACCATTGAATAAAGTAACCATTACTTATGTAGGTGAAAATTGGCGTCGCGGAGGAAGTGGTAGTTATAACAAAATGTTATTCTCTTACAAAGTAGGAGAAAATTCAATTAAAGGAAGCAACTTTACGGTTGTACCTTCATTAGATTTTTCTACACCAACACCAGTTTCAGGAACAGGAGTTGCCTTAGATGGAAATGCAGCGGCTAACCGTGCCGTTATAACAGCCACTTTTAATTTAGATAATAATTGGTTGCCTGGTCAGCCACTTACTATTCGTTGGAATGATGTTGATGAAACTGGCTCTGACGATGGAATGGCTATCGATAGTTTAACTTTCGTTGCTGAAGGACCTTCCACTCCACTTGCACAAGATAGCCTTATTAATTTTTCAAATATTTTAACAACTTCCATGGATGTTAATTGGTCGAATGGGGATGCAACGTCAAGGATTGTAGTAATCAATACATCCAATAATTTTACTAACCCAATTGATGGAAATACCTATACTGCTAATAATGTATATAGCGGTTCGGGTGAGCAGATTATTTACAATGGAAGTGGATCAACAGTTAACGTAACTGGATTATCAGCTTCAGCTACTTATTATTTCCGTGTTTTTGCATATAATGGATCTGCAGGAGCAACTAAATATAGCAGCGCAACGGCCACACAAAATCCAGCTTCACAAGTTACTTCTGCACCACAGTTGCCTACTAAAATTGTAATCACTTCATTAAATGGAGGAAACCCAATTTTAGAAAACATTCCGTTTACTGTTACAGTACAAGCACAAGACAATAATAATAGTCCACAGAATGTTTCTTCTGCAACAACGATTGATTTATCAGTTTTTGCAGGAAGTGGTACCTTAGGTGGAACTACTTCTGGAACTATTGCTGCTGGATCTAATCAAGTAACAATATCGGGAGTATTATATGATGTGGCTGATTATTCGGCCCAACTTCAAGCAGATGCTACATCTGGGGATGCATTAGGAACTGCATATTCAAATACTTTCGATGTATTTGGAGTGGCAACTTCATTACAATTCTCAAATACTACTCCAGGTGTTCCTGTCAATACTGTAATACCAACATTTACGGTTTCTGCCATTAGAAGTGATTACACGGTAGATACCTATTATAATGGTACTTCAACAATTACAGTTTCCTCTGGTCCTACAGGAAGTATAACGGGTACCCTTACCGCAACTTTTGTAAATGGGGTAGCGACCTTTAATGGAATACAATTTTCAACTCCTGGCTCGTATGTTTTACAAGCTACTGCCGGTACATTATCTTCCGCGTATAGCTCTACAATTATTATCACCGCAGTACCTACTATGACAGAATTAGTAGTGCCTAAATATATGGGATCTAAAACAGGTTCTGCTGTTAATAATGCAAGAACTCCAATTGCCTATTGTATTCAATTGAATAATTTATTGCCTAATACCATCTATAATTTGGCAGCCGGACTTGCGGTTACATCGGAGGCAAATACCACAATGGGTGCTGGTGGCGTTTGGAATGGTTCAAGTTATGGGTTAACCATTAGTAATGCATTCACAACTGATGCAAATGGAAGTAGTGGCCCTTATTGGATTTATATTCAACCGAGTGGTAACTCTTCACGATTTGGTGCAGGACAAATTCATAACTTACGTATTGCCTACAGCAACGTCGCATTTGGTGCAACAACAACACCTAATTTTATTTCTACTAATACTACTACTTCATTAGACATCGCAACTACAGCACTTTCGGCAAACACCGCAGATGATGGTGCCTTTGTAACCGGAAGTTTAAATGCTTGTATGGGAAGTAAATTAGTATTGGTTTATGATAATGCTGATGGAACTGGAAATCCATTATATGCTTATCAAACAGTTAATTCTACTTCTACACAAATATCAAATACTGAGTTCCCAACTTCAGTAGATTCAATCTACAGAAATCTATCGAGTGCTGGTTCATTTGCTGCAGTAATTCCTGTTGCAACTTTAAGCTCGAATGGAGTTAGACGTATTGAAACAAGAGATTTACAAAATAATATTTTAAATTACATTTCAGATGCAGATGGTATTTGGCCTTCTGGAGCCAACACGACTAATCTAGTACGTCGTGATTTAATAAAATTGACCAATTCGGATGCTTCCTTAAACACCGTTACTGGTATATCGGTGAATGGAACGAATACAAATTGTTACGGCTCATCTGACGGATATGCCACAGCGTTAGCAACAAGCTTAAACAATACAGTAAATTATTTATGGTCTGCAGGAAGTACGACGGCAACTCAAATAGGATTAGCTGCTGGAACTTATACTGTTACCGCTACTGATGGAAACGGATGTTCCAATTCAACATCAGTGGTAATTTCACAACCTTCTACTAATAATCCAACTGCAAGTAATAATGGCCCAGTTTGTATTGGGAATGATATTACTTTAACTGCAAGTGCTGGAGCATCATATTCATGGACTGGTCCTCATGGATTTACCTCTACAAGTCAGGTAGCAACTGCAACCACCACAGCTTATGCATTAAGTGAAGCAGGTGCACATACTTATTCCGTTATTGTTACTTACGCGAATGGTTGTACAGAAACAACTTCTACCACCGTGGTGTTAAATGATTGCTCTTGCACTCCTCCAACATTATCTTTTTCTTCAACAAATGTTTCTTGTAAAAATGGTGCAAATGGATCAATTAACTTAACGATTTCTGGTGGTGAAGCACCGTATTCAATATTATGGTCGAATGGTGCAACAACAGAAGATTTATCTAACGTTGCTGCTGGAACCTATAAAGTGATTGTCACTGAAAATAAAGGATGTAAAGATTCTTTAACGGTTACTATTACAGAACCCCTAACTGCTTTGTCTTCTACAACCGCTGTTACAAATGCCACTTGTAATGGAAGTACAAACGGTGCAATAACATTAACACCAGTTGGTGGAACAAGTCCTTATTCTTATGTTTGGTCGAATAATGCTACCTCAAAGGATTTAACAGGTATAACAGCAGGATCATATCAAGTAACTATTACTGATGCTAATGGATGTACTTCTACTACATCAGCTACAATAACTGAACCTTCTGCAATTACAATTACGACTAATTCAATTAATAATGCGTTATGTTTTGGATTAAATGGATCTATTGATATTTCATCATCGGCGGATGTAGCAAGCAATTCAGCGAATGATCCAGGATTATTAATTTCTGAATTCATGGCCGATCCTACAGGTACGGATAATAGTAATGAGTGGGTTGAATTAATAGCAACAAGATCAATTAATTTTAATACTACTCCGTTTGCGGTAGTATTTGTAAATAATGGAACAGCAACAACTAATGGATGGAAAGCAGGTGCGGGATTAACGTATGGATTTAATCTTAATTATGGCTCTGTTCAAAAAGGAGATGTGGTTTATGTAGGCGGGTCATTGATGAGCCCAACTGGAATTAAACTAAGAGTCATTAGTACAGGTACTGTTGCTGGTGATGCCTTTGGTAATTTAGCAACAGGTGGAGTATTAGGGAATGGAACCACAAGCGCTGATGCGGTTGGTGTATTTAATGTGGGTGCTGCCTCTATTACTTCTACAACGGTTCCAGTTGATGCAATTTTCTATGGTACAGCACTAGGAAATGCAGTGGTTAGTAGCGGAGCTGCTGGATATACCTTGCCAGTTAATGATAAATACAATGGTGGATTCTTACAACCCAATAGTTATTTTATTCCATCTAATCCAACTCAGGGTAAATCGTTTTATGCAACGGGGGTATTTAATTATCAAACTGGACAATTTACTACCGCTCGAACATGGGCAACAGATCCAACATCTTTTACAGAGAGTACTTCAACGATTAGTCTAGTAAATAGTACTACTTATTTATGGTCAACAGGTGCAACAACTCAAGATCTTGCAAGTGCACCAGCAGGAACTTATACAGTAACGGTGACTAACGTAACTGGATGTACGAAATCACAATCATTTACAATAACTCAACCTGCACAACCAGCGCAACCGAGCTTAGCATGTTATCAAACCGCAACGTTTAATACAACTACGTGTTCATGGGTTGTTACAGGTACACAACCAGCGCAACCGAGCTTAGCATGTTATCAAACCGCAACGTTCAATACAACAACATGTGCGTGGGATGTTACAGGTACACAACCAGCACAACCGAGCTTAGCATGTTATCAAACCGCAACGTTCAATACAACTACATGTGCATGGGATGTTACAGGTACACAGCCTTCGCAACCGAGCTTAGCATGTTATCAAACCGCAACGTTCAATACAACTACATGTGCGTGGGATGTTACTGGTTCACCAGCTGCAACTATTGTAACTACTACAACATCTTGCGGTAGTTATACATGGACGGCTAACGGTTCGGTATATACCCAATCAGGAACATACAATTACAGTGCTAACTGTCAGGATTATCAATTACAGTTAACAGTTGTTAATGTTGTAATAAGTGGAATTAATCCATCGTCTGGTACAGTAGGTTCAACGGTTGTAATTAGTGGTACTGGCTTTACAGGTGCCTCGGCAGTTCAAATCAATGGAACTCCAATTACGAATTATACAATTGATCATGATGGACAAATTACAGCTGTAATTCCTGTGGGAGCTACTTCAGGAGATATAACTGTTACAAATGGTTCATGTAATGGAACATCATCAAGTGGTTTTACTATTTTAACCAACGCAACACTGCATTTAAAAGCCTTTATTCAAGGCTATTATTCTGGTAGTGGTGCTATGACCGCGGCATTGAACAATCAGGGTATCAGTACTATTTCGGATGAGGTAGATACCATTCAAATTGAATTGCGTGATGCAGCTACCGGTGCAACAACAATAACTACTGCAAAAGGTATTATTTTAACTGATGGAACAGTTTCCTTCACGTTGCCAGGAGCAGTAGTAGGTAATAGTTATTATGTAGTCATCAATCATCGTAATTCGGTTCAAACTTGGTCGGCTACTGCAATTACATTTAGCACTACTACCAACTATGATTTTACAACAGCAGCCTCACAAGCTTATGGCAATAATCAAGTGGAAATAGAAACGGGAGTTTATGCAATGTATTCAGGTGATATGAACCAAGATGAGTTCGTAGATCCTTATGATTATACGTTATACAATGATGATAACAATAATTTTGCAAGCGGTTACTTTGCAACTGATTTAAATGGAGATGGTTTTGTGGATCCTTATGATTATTCAATCTATAACGATAATAATAATAGCTTTATCATGTCCGCACATCCATAGTATGAATAGATAAAATTAAAAGGCGAGGGAATTTTCTCTCGCCTTTTTTGTTTTACTGACAATCCTATATACTTTTACCGATTATAATATTGCTATGACTGAACATTCAAAATTTGCGACGAAAGCGATTCACGCGGGTCAAGAGCCTGATCCAACAACAGGTGCAATTATGACACCTATTTACCAAACATCTACCTATGTGCAAGAGTCGCCAGGTGTACATAAAGGCTATGCATACGCACGCGGTAAAAATCCAACTCGATCAGCACTTGAGCAATGTATTGCTGCATTAGAAAATGCAAGTTTTGGATTGTGTTTTAGCAGTGGACAAGGGGCTTCTGATGCAATAATTAAACTCTTGCTACCAGGTGATGAAGTAATAGCCACCAATGATTTATATGGTGGAAGTTATCGCATGTTTACAAAAATATTTGAACCCCTTGGTATCAAGTTTCATTTTGTGAATATGTATGATGCTGATGCCATTAAAAATCATATTAATGCAAATACAAAAATGATATGGGTGGAAACGCCAACAAATCCGACCATGCAAATTATCGACATTGAAAAATGCGCAGCAATTGCAAAGCAAAATAATTTAATATTAGTTGTTGATAATACATTCGCTTCTCCTTATTTGCAAAACCCATTGGAAATGGGAGCTACCATTGTGATGCACTCAGTGACAAAATATTTAGGAGGACATAGCGATGTGGTGATGGGAGCTATTTGTACAAATGATAAAGCGTTATATGACCGTTTAGCCTTTATTCATAACTCTTGCGGGGCAACGCCTGGTCCGATGGATAGTTTTTTAGTGCTACGCGGAATTAAAACCTTGCATGTTCGTATGGATCGTCATTGTGATAATGGAGAAGTAATCGCACATTTTTTACGTAATCATCCCAAAGTGGACAAAGTATATTGGCCAGGTTTCCCTGATCACCCTAACCATGATATAGCTAAGCGTCAGATGAAGCGTTTTGGAGGCATGATTTCTTTTACGCTAAAAGATGCAACATTGGAAGAAACTTTTGCCATGGCGTCAAAGGTAAGAGTGTTCTCATTAGCTGAATCGTTGGGTGGGGTAGAATCATTATTAAATCACCCCGCAACTATGACGCACGCTTCTATTCCAAGAGAAGAACGAGAAAAGGCAGGTGTAACCGATGGATTGATTCGGTTAAGCGTTGGTATTGAGCATGTTGATGACTTAATTGAAGATTTAAAACAAGCAATTGGATAATTGATATGTAATATTTCAAAATTATTTTACTAATTGACTTGACAAAGTGTAATTCTATGCGTTGCTTTGCCAACGTACTTTTCAACCGTTACAATTTTTATGAGCACACCCGATCCAATTAGTGTAGAGTCTGAAAGTTTATTGATGGAACATTCTGATGCCATGCATAAATGGCTAATGAACATTGCTATCGTTTACAGCTTGCTTTTCTCTATGTTTAGTGTTTTTTTAAACGACATCCCTCAAGCAATAGGCACCTTTGCTGCATTTCCTTTGGCAGTACTTTCTAGCGTATTGTTTAAAATGGGATTAAAAACCACATCCAAGGTTTTTAATCTTTGCCAAATTATGCTGGTGGTCACCTCCCTTTGTTTGCTAGCAGGCAATGAGTCATTTGCCTTTATGTATTATTTCCCAATTATTATCTCTACGCTCCTCATCTTTCAAGGGAAAAAAAAGAACATAGGTTATTTGATGGTTGGCATAGCAATAGCTTTATTAATGGTTGTTACTTCGCTGGATTTTAAAATCGATATTATAAATTTAGATGTTGAGCATCAAAAAGCAGATCAACTTTCTAATATTATTGGAGTATGTACTTCTTGTATTTTATTATTCGTTTTTTCTATCAAGAGTTCGGATATAATTCAAAAACGTTTGTTAGAGAAAACACAGGAATTACAAATAAAAAATGAACAACTGGCAGCAGCCGTTTTTACAAGAGACAAAATGATGTCGGTGATATCGCATGATTTACGTTCTCCAATCATTGCACTTAATTCTGCTATGAATGTATTTATCAATCAAGATTTAGACCCTATGGTTCAAAAAGAAATTGTTGGGCAAATACAAGTTAAGTCAAACAAACTATTAACGATGATTGATGATTTACTGTGTTGGACAAAAGCGCAATCTACATCTATTCGTTTTCACTTAGATAAGATAGAAACGGGCCATATTATATATTACACAAATAGTCTAATTGAGTTAATGGGATCTCCTAAAAACATCGAATTAGAAATTATTAATCGAACTTCCCATAAGTATGTTCTGTGCGATAAAAATTTAATCGAGGCTATTTTGAGAAATCTTGTTTCTAACGCTATTAAATTTTCTCCAATAGGAAACAAGATTGTCTTTTCTTTATTGGAAATAAACAATCGATGCGAAATAAGTATTCGTGATTATGGTAAAGGAATGACAGAAAAGGAACTGGAAGACTTTTATCATGGTGTTTCTTTTACTACTAAAGGCACAGCAAACGAAAAAGGCCATGGACTGGGATTACAACTTGTAAAAGAATTTTTACATAAGCAAAATTCTATTTTACAAATTGAATCGTTTGAGGGATTTGGTAGTCGATTTTATTTTTCTCTTCCTATTTCGAATTAATTATTCGATGACCATTCGGAAATTCTTTTTGTCTCCATTTTCTAATAATACAGTGATTACATAAATCCCTTTCGGTTGAGTGGATAGATTTAACTGGTAAAATTGCCCACTCGATTCATTTCTTGAAAGTTGACGACCTAATAAATCATTAACAATAACGACAAATGATTTTTCACTTCCAAAGCTAATGGTTGCATTTCCATTATTGGGGTTAGGAGATAATGCTATTTCATCAAGTATTACATCACTTGTTCGACATGTTACACTGACAGTTTGATATTTGCTAGCTTGAGATCCACAAGTATTGATTGCTGTTACTCGAATACTCCCACTCGCAGTTCCCCATTTTACTATAACGGAAGAAGTCCCTTGTCCTGAAAGAATACTACCTCCAGTTGGTACACCCCAAGTATAGGTAACGCCAGGCTCTGCGGTAACGCTATACGTTAGATTCGTTTGATTTGCACAAACAGAAGTGGGTCCAGTAATTTTTGTTGGTTTTAAAGGTAAAGTAGAAACGGTGATACATTTTGCCAAGCTGCTACCGCAAGCATTATTTGCGGTTACGCACAGCGATTGATTAGAAATAGTAGCGGAAGGCCAAGCAACCTGAATCGCCTTTGTTCCTTGTCCACTTAAAATAACTGCTCCCGATGGAACTAACCATGTATAAGACGTTGCACCAAGTACCGAATTAATACTGTAGTTTGCTGTTGTACTACATAAATTACTTAATGGTCCTGTAATAGTTCCAGGAGTGGCAGGCGTACTTCTAATTGTTGCAGCTATGGTACTTGTACTAACACAAGAATTGCTGCCATAAACTAATAAAGTTCCATACGTAAAGCTCGAATTGAATTGAACTTTAATTGTATTCGTTCCTACCCCACTAATAATCGTAGCATTAGTTGGAACCGTCCAATTATAGTAAGTAGCATTCGTGATTAATGGTATGGAATACGTTTTTATTGTTCCAGGGCAAACACCATTTTTTGTTCCTGTTAAAGTACCAATTGTACCAATAGTAGGAATTCCTGAGTTAGTAAGTGTAACAGTATTAATGAGAAAGCATCCATTGGCATCGGTAACGGTAGCTTGATAGGTTCCGGCTGATAAATTATTGATGGTCGAACCTGATCCCCCATTATTCCAAAGTATTGAATAAGGAGTAACACCACCAGTTACATTAATGGTACAACTTCCGTTTCCAGATTGACATGTTTCATTTGTATAATCAATAGGCCCGCTTAATGAATTTACAGGCTCATTGATTGTTACTTGAATAGTTGACGTACATCCATTACCGTTAGTAACAGTGCAATAATACACACCCCCACTTAAGCCGTTAATACTTGCCGATGTTGCTCCATTATTCCATAAATAACTAACAGTTCCATAAATATTTCCAGCAACATGAACGGTTGCATTCCCTGAATTTGAACCTACACACTTTACATCTGAATGAGTTTCTGTCAAGGTTAAGGTACCAATATCTACCAATGTAGTTCCCGATGCTGTACAACCATTTAAGTCGGTAGTGGTAGCAGTATAGGAAGTAAATTGTGTAGGACTTGCAATTGGATTACTAATATTGGCGTTGTTTAAACCAGTGGCCGGTGTCCAGTTATATGAGGTGATTGAATTAGCAGGAAGGTCGATGGACCATTTATAAAGTGTTCCTACGTCAACAGCACCAAGGTCAGTAATTTTTAATGACCATGTGCCATTTGCTGTGCCTGTTAATGATGAAAAACTTTGAGAGGGAGTATAGGAACCTGTAAATGGAGCAGTACCATTATTGATGGAGGTACCTGTTGCAACAAATTTTGTACGGATAAAATTGGTTCCACTATTTCCTACACTATTGGCCAATACAATTGTTGAGCCCGACGGAGAAATTAATTCTATTTTTAAATCAGCATCATACGTATGTAATAATGAATCAATCGTGACAGAAACAATAGCATTCGCATTCGTGCTGCCAGCTATGGTAATAGACGAACTTACGCCGGATGCAGGATAATCTGGGATAGGCATTGCATTCGCATTAACCCCTTTATTTTGTCCTTGCCCATATACACTACCGTTAGCATTGAGCTGCACATTCGAACCATTACAAATTAATCCGCCGCCAGTAACCGCAATGGTTGGTGCAGTATTAAGTGAAACTTTTGTGCTTGATGTTCCACTACAACCATTTGCATCAGTAACGATACAAGTATAAGTTCCATTATTGATATTGGAGGCGTTCGCAATTACCGGACTTTGTAACGAAGACGTAAATCCATTAGGGCCAGACCAGTTAAAAACAACTCCGCCAGTAGCATTTAATTGTAAATTAGATCCGAAGCAACTTGCACCTGATACACTTGCAGCAGCTAAAGAATTTAATGAGTTTACATATACACCAACGGCATCCCAAGCATTTTTAACTTGAACCGTAGTAGCAGAACAATTTCCAAAAATATCATTAGCTGCTTTAATTGCGTAAAAGGCGGCATCTGCATACTGCGCATTGCTAGTTAAGTAGTAAGCGTTATTGCGATAAGCTACCAATCGAGCATTATTAATCCCAATACCGGTCACATTATATACAAACCCTTTATCGTTCGTTCCACTTCCTCCAGTTGACAATAAATAATACCAAAAATTTTGTACACCACTATTGTAATGAACACCTCCATTATCAGCTGTTCCAGTGTACCAGTTCGTACCAAGATAAGTGTCGGGATCTCCCTCTAAATTTGGATTATACATATAACGAAGTCCATCACCAGGAGTTCCTGGCGTATATGATTTGTCACCAATTATCCAATTGGCTGTAGAAGGATTTGCGTAAAAATCAACAGACACTCCAAAAATATCTGAAAACGATTCATTAAGGGCTCCTGACTCATAGGAGTAAACCAAATTAGAAGTGTACTCTGTTACCCCATGCGATAACTCATGCGCTGCAATATCTAATTCTGTTAGAGGTGAAAAAGTAGTTCCATTTCCATCTCCATAGGTCATAACACTTCCATTCCAGAAAGCATTGTTATATCCGTTGCTGTAATGAACATAAGACTTTAATAGGCTTCCTAAATTATCGTAACTATTTCTGTTATGTATGTTGTAATAGTAATCATAGGTTTTCTCAGCTCCATAATGTGCATCAAGTGCAGCATCATCTTGGTTAGTAGTGGTATTCCAATAATTATCAGCATCAGTGAAATCAACAGCTGAAGCGTAGTTAGTACCTTTCAACATATTGTATGTCTCAATACCTGCTCCTCGCGAATATTCTCTTAAACGATAACTTGAAGGAGACAAGCTATCTACTTTTATTGTTTGCGTACCACTGTATTTAGTTACTGCCGTACCGTTAGTAGTGATGGTACAAATACGATTTTCTTTAAAACGGATACTTCCTGAGTTAGCATCAACATAAACATTGTATCGTTCATGCGGGTTTGCTGCATATACATCTAGTTTCCAGCACAATTTAGGTTGTTGTTTTTTATCGCCATTTAACGAAGGAAGTATGACTAATTCACCAATAGGTTGGTAAATTTTTCCAAGCAATGCCATTTGTTCTGATTCAGGACAATCCGACAAATATTTTTTAGCTCCAATATTTTTCTTGGCATATTCTAGGGCTTGTTCGGCAGTGACAGTATAAGAAATTGAAAGAGTTAAATGGCTATAAAACATTCCATTCGCGGAAACAAGTTGAGTTCCTTTCTGATGAAGAATATACTCCCCTGTTTCAACTTTAATATTTTTATAATATTGTTGATAACGGCTATGCGTAAACCCTAAATCATCTTTATCACTACGGATTAGTCTCCAAAAATCATTATTCGAACAACCAAGGATGGAAGACAATCCATTCATTCCATCCGATGCAGATATTGCTGAGCCAGGCAAAAAGGATAAGTATAATGGAGCTGTGCTTCGCGCATCGTAGCGTACTTCTGCCAAGTTTTTGTTAATGGCTTTTGCATCGTTTCCGGATAATACTTGAGCATCTATCTGACCGCTAATCAGAAGGGCTGATAATAAAGTAAAGAATCTGAACATAAACGTTGTAAAGGTGTTTAAATGATTTTAAAAGAATTCAATTGTGGAGGTTTAACAGGCTAAATAACGGGAAAAACCGAAAGGCAAATTACGACAAATTGGGGCAGAACACAATGAAATCTGTTTGATTATGCATGTTTTTTATTTGAACTATCCATTTTTAATGTCGAATCGATTGTTAGTTGTATTTTAGTCGCAAATAAAACAATTATGGAATACAGAAAATTTGGAAATACAGGTTTACAAGTGAGTGCACTTTCATTCGGAACCTGGTTAACTTTTGGCAAACAAATTTCGGATGCAACTGCAGAAGAGCTAATGATAAAGGCATACGATGCAGGGATTAACTTTTTTGATAATGCAGAAATTTATGCGCGTGGGAAAAGTGAAGAGGTAATGGGAACTATCCTCAATAAGGTAAAGTGGACACGCAGCTCGTATATGGTTTCAAGCAAGGTGTTTTTCGGATTTGAAGATAATAAACCAAATCAAAGGGGATTAAGCCGCAAGCACATTATTGAAGGATGTGATGCCGCGTTAAAACGCTTACAAGTGGAGTATATCGATTTATATTATTGCCATCGTCCAGACAAAAACACACCGATTCTAGAAACAGTGCAAGCTATGAATCATTTGATTCAACAAGGAAAGATTTTATATTGGGGAACCTCTGAGTGGAGTGCACAAGAAATTTTACAGGCACATTTGGAGGCCACTCGTCATCATTTGATTCCGCCGGTAATGGAACAACCTCAGTACAATATGCTTGAGCGAAAAAAAATGGAAGATGATTACTTGCACTTATTCAAACATCAGGGCTTAGCAACTACTATTTGGTCGCCACTAGCAAGTGGTGTTTTGTCGGGTAAATATTTATTTGATCATCCAACAGACACTCGATTATCTATTGAAGGACTAGAATGGTTGAAAGAAAGAAATCTAACAGAAGAACGAATCAATAAAGTAAAAGCGATTAAACAAATAGCAGATGGTATTAATGTATCGCTTCCTGTTTTTGGAATTGCGTGGTGTTTAAAAAATCCGAATGTAAGTACAGTTATTTTAGGTGCAAGTAAAGTACCGCAACTAGAAGAAAATTTAAAAGCCATTGATGCACTTCCGTTATTAACTTCGGAGATTATGAGCAGTGTGGACCTTGTATTAAACAATAAACCAGTACTACCGGATTTTTAATGGCTAAACTTAAAACGATTGCTGTAAATGATACTGTTTTACATTACTCAGATGTAGGACCATTGAGCAATATTAGTGCACCAGTATTTTTATTTGTGCACGGTGCAGCTGCGAGTTGTAATCATGTTTCTTATTTGTGTGATTACTTGATTCGCGATTTTAGAGTTATAAGTTATTCCCAGCGTTTTCATTTGCCCAATCATCCGAATCCTGAAGGAATGTATGGAGCAGACATTCATGCGCATGATCTTGTGGCATTGATGGAGGCGCTGGAATTAAAAGATGTCGTTTTATTAGGACATTCTTATGGCGGATTAGTCGCAGCGAGTGCAGCTGTTTTGGCTCCTCATTTAATCAAACATTTGTTTCTTGCAGAAGCCACTTTACCATCATTGGTTAATGACAATCCTGTTTATAAAGAAATTATCAATATTCGAATAAACGCATTTGAAAATATGAAGGTCGCTTTTGAAGCAGGTGATCCTGCCTTAGCCGTGAAGTTGTTATTAGATTATGCAATTGGTGGTAAAGGATTTAATACGCTTCCAGAAGAAATAAAAAAAGACATGATCGCGAATGCGAGTTCTTTATATCATTTTGTTTACCAACAAGCTCCATCAACAATTGCATCCAAAGAAGCATTAGAAAAATTATCGATGCCGATTACATTGTTGTTGGGAGAGAAATGTACTCCGATGTATAAAGTGGTATCTGAAGAACTTCAGAAAATACTTCCAACGGCAAAACAAAAAATAATACATGGCGTTGCTCACGATTTGATTTTTGAGGCAGCAGAAGATTGTGCAGCTGAAATAAAAAATGCAATTTAACTTTCATTCTAACGTTAAGTATATACGTAGTAAAAGTGGCAACTAAACCCATTTTTATTTTCTAAATAAGATAATTTTTCACGTGACAAAGTTTTTTTCAGAATAAATTTTGCAACCGCTATTTTGTTGAAAAAAGCAGTCAATTGTGAATAAATAGGGCTTGGGAATGAGCATATCTTTAACTTGATTTGTAACCGGCTACAGCAGTCGGACCCGGAAACGGGAAAGCGCTGGTTTTCAAACTCAAATCAGTTTCTGGAATACTTAAATAAGGCAATAAATCGTTGTCAGTGGAGTCGTCACCTCTTTTAAGTCCGGGAAAAATAAAAGAGTTCAAATTAAAATTAGTACCACACACTAAACGCTTTAAACGTATGTTCGTAATTAAAAGAGATGGTAAGCAGGAAACGGTAAAGTTCGACAAGATTACTGCCCGTATTCAAAAGCTTTGCTATGGTTTGTCGCCAGACCATGTGAGTGCACAAATGGTTGCACAAAAGGTAATTGAAGGGGTGTTTAATGGAGTAACAACCACCGAATTAGATAACCTTGCTGCTGAAACAGCTGCCTCTTTAACAACGCGTCACCCTGATTTTGCGCAACTTGCATCGCGCATCGCCGTATCGAACTTACATAAGAATACGAAGAAAGGATTCACGGAAACCATGCGTGACCTATATAATTACGTTGATCCTAAAACAGGAAAGAAAGCTTCATTGATTGCGGAAGATGTAATGGAAGTAATCGAAAATAATTCGGACTTGTTAGATTCGAGTATTATTTACGATCGCGATTTTGGATATGATTACTTCGGATTCAAAACGTTAGAAAAGTCTTACTTACTAAGAATCAATGGTAAAGTGGTTGAGCGTCCGCAACACATGCTAATGCGTGTTTCAGTTGGGATTCATAAATCTGATATCGAATCAGCGATTTTAACTTATAATTTGATGAGTGAGCGTTGGTTCACTCATGCAACCCCAACCTTATTCAATTCAGGTACCCCTAAACCTCAATTAAGTTCTTGTTTCTTATTACAGATGCAAAACGACAGCATTGAGGGAATTTATAATACCTTAAAGCAAACAGCCCAGATTTCTCAATCGGCTGGTGGTATCGGACTAAGCTTACATAATATCCGTGCAACGGGTTCTTATATCCGTGGGACAAACGGAACAAGTAATGGTATCGTTCCAATGCTTCGTGTATTTAATGATACTGCTCGTTACGTAGATCAAGGTGGTGGAAAGCGTAAAGGTTCTTTCGCTGTTTACTTAGAGCCTTGGCATGCAGATATTTTCGAATTCCTTGAGTTGAAGAAAAACCATGGTAAAGAAGAGTTACGTGCTCGTGATTTATTTTATGCCCTTTGGATTTGCGATTTATTCATGAAGCGTGTGAAGGCAGAAGGCGAATGGAGTTTGTTCTGTCCGAATGAAGCACCGGGATTGGATGAGTGTTATGGAGCAGAGTTCGAAGCTTTATATACACGTTACGAAGCAGAAGGTCGTGCACGAAAAGTAATTCCTGCTCGTGAACTTTGGACAGCCATCTTAGAATCACAAATTGAAACAGGTACTCCGTACATGTTATACAAGGATGCTTGTAACGAAAAGAGCAATCAGAAAAATTTAGGTACTATTAAGAGTTCAAACTTATGTACCGAGATTGTGGAATACACCGCTCCGGATGAAGTGGCTGTTTGTAATCTTGCTTCTATTGCTTTACCTCGTTTTGTAAATAACGGAAAGTTCGATCATCAAAAATTATTTGAAATTACTTACGTAGCTGCGAAAAATTTAAATCGTATCATCGACGAGAACTACTACCCAGTAGAAGAAGCACGTAATAGCAATATGCGTCACCGTCCTATTGGTTTAGGAGTGCAAGGATTAGCAGATGCTTTTATTTTAATGCGTTATCCTTTCGAAAGTGAAGAAGCAAGAAGGTTGAATCGTGAAATTTTTGAAACGATTTATTATGCAGCGATGACGGCTTCGAAAGATTTAGCAAAAGTAGAAGGTCCTTATTCAACGTACGAAGGCTCTCCTATTTCAAAAGGAATTTTCCAATTCGATATGTGGGGCGTTACACCAACTGATCGTTGGGAGTGGGATGTACTTCGTGAAGAAGTGAAAAAATATGGAGTGCGCAATTCATTGTTGCTTGCTCCAATGCCTACAGCATCTACTTCTCAAATCTTAGGTAACAACGAATGTTTCGAACCATATACAACGAATATTTATAATCGTCGTGTTTTAAGTGGTGAGTTCATCGTGGTGAACAAGCATTTATTAATGGACTTAGTGCGATTAGGATTATGGGATAATACAATGAAGAATAAAATCATTGCAGCAAATGGTTCTATTCAAAACATCCCTGAAATTCCTCAAGACATTAAGGATCTTTACAAAACAGTTTGGGAAATTAAACAACGTACCGTTATTGATATGGCCGCTGATCGTGGTGCTTATATCTGCCAAAGCCAGTCGTTGAATTTATTTATCGCTGAACCAAACTTCGCGAAACTTACTTCTATGCATTTCTATGGATGGGAGCGTGGATTGAAAACAGGTATGTACTACTTAAGAACAAAACCTGCTGCAACAGCAATTAAGTTTACAGTTGATAAGCAATACGAAGCAGTGCCAGTGCAAGTGGCAGAAGCAGCAACCGTTTCTGTTTCTGCATCAGTTCCGGTAACTGCATCATCTACTCCAGCTTCCCAAGAAGAATTTACAACAGATTATGTAAGTGCTGCTGATCAAATTACTTGTTCATTAGATAACCCAGAAGGTTGCATCAGCTGTAGCGGATAAAAAACAATCTAACCATAAACCAACCGGTCCCGAGTGAATTTTACTCGGGACTTTTTTTATGGTTTATTTTATATTTTTACTACTTCAACAGTGCCCATCATTAATGCTATTTAGTTCCCCCATTTTCATCTTTGCCTTTTTACCCATTGTACTATTATTAATAGGCATTGGCAAGAAGCAATTGCAAAATAGTATTTTACTCATTGCAAGTTTAGTTTTTTATGCCTGGGGTAGTTTATCGCAAACACCCATTTTTATTTTTTCGATTCTAATCAACTATATTTTTGGGTTACTCATTGATAAGAACCGTGATACAAATGATAAATTCATTTTATCGATCGCTGTAATAATCAATCTTTCTTTACTTGGCTATTACAAGTATTTTAATTTCTTTCTCGAAAATATAAATCTGATTAAGTCAACACCAATTAAATATACTCCCGTTGGTTTACCTATCGGTATTTCGTTTTTTACGTTTCATGCACTCTCGTATGTGATTGATGTGTATCGCAAAAAAGTACCAGTGCAAAAGAATTTTCTGGACCTAGCATTATATATTTCGTTTTTCCCACAACTTATTGCTGGACCTATCGTGCGTTACTATGATGTAGCAACACAATTTGCCCATCGTACAATGAGTGTAGAGAAAACAGCTTTTGGTATTCAACGATTTATTTTCGGATTAGCAAAGAAAGTAATCGTTGCCAACACCTTTGCCTTTATAGCAGATGGAATATTTAATAGTCCTGCCGCTTCTCTTTCTACAAGTGCAGCATGGTTAGGAATTATCAGTTACACCATTCAGATTTATTTTGATTTTTCTGGCTACTCGGATATGGCTATTGGATTAGCAAAAATTTTCGGATTCGATTTTCCAGAGAATTTTAATTATCCATACTCCTCGCAATCAATAAAAGAATTTTGGCGACGCTGGCATATTTCGCTTTCAACGTGGTTCAGAGATTTTCTCTATATCCCACTAGGCGGAAATAAAGGATCCGAATTAAAAACACTGCGCAACTTATTAATTGTCTTCTTCTGCACAGGCTTCTGGCATGGTGCCAACTGGACGTTCATTGTTTGGGGAATGTATCACGGATTATTTTTATTGCTGGAGCGAATTGGCTTGGATAAAATCATTGGTAAATTGCCTTCTCCACTTCGAGTAGCTTATACTTTGTTTGTGGTGATGATTGGTTGGGTATTTTTCAGATCCGATAAAATTTCAGAAGCCTGGATCTATATCGAACGAATGTTCGGTATATCAACTGGAGTAACAACTAGTGTATTTGCTATTGAATTTATTAATCCGAAAGTAATTCTATTACTCATTGTTGCTATACTTTATTCTTTTAGGATATTCAGAGCCGTTAGTGACCAATGGATGGGGAGATTTTCATCACAACCAATTATCGAATACCGTTTTTATCTCTTAAAATTCGCATTTGCCTTTTTCATTTTCTTCTTTGCACTGGCTTACCTTGCAGGGAACACTTATAATCCATTTATTTATTTCCGATTCTGATGGAGGCAAAAAGAACACTACTAAATAAATGGGTCATCGTGATTTTTGCAATCATGATACTGTTGCCTTTTATCAATAGTAATTTAGATTTAGTAGCAGAAACCCCGGCCAACGAAAATCGTGAGAAGGCCGCTCGCCCTGTATATCAGAAAAGTGAACTCGAAAAATTCTTTAAAGAGTACGATGCGTATTATGCCGATAATTTCGGATTTAGAAATTCACTGATTCGATTTTTAGATCGCTTTGAGTTTTTTAATCTGCATACATCAGCCGTTCCAAGCGAAGTAGTAATTGGAAATAATGATTGGTTTTACGAGACAAAATCGATTGCCAATTATAAAGGAGCTAATTTATTTTCTTCCGAAGAGTTGCAAAAATTGAAAGTCGATTTAGAAAAACGTACAAAATGGGCTGCAATGCGCGGTATGAAATATTACGTAGCAATTGTACCGAATAAAATGAATGTGTATCCGGAGTATTTGCCGTATCAGGTAGTAAAGGTTTCTCCAAAAACGCGATACGATCAACTGATGTCGTTGAATAATCCTCCCTACATAAATATCATTGACGTTCGCGCAAATATTCTCGCTCATAAAAAAGATGGTGTGGAATTGTATCAACGTACTGATGATCATTGGAATGATTTAGGTGCTTATTACGGATACGAAGCAATTGCTAATGCTATCAAGAAAGATTATTCAGATTTATACCTTGCAAACATCAACGACTTCACACGCGAGTACGAATCACGTTTAGGTTCGCAAGCAAAAATTTTAAATGTGGAGGATAAATTTACAGAGAAGTTTTTAGCGTTAAAACGCAAGGGCGATAGTGGTGCTTACGATGGACCATTACGTGATTATAAGCGTCCTGCACAAATTGCCGACTGGGATTTTCAAGTGGTGCGTATCAACGACCGACAACCAAAGCGAAAGTGTTTCTTTATTCGTGATTCTTTCACACTTCTAATGATGAAGTATTTTGAAGAATCGTTTCACGAATGTGTTTTTATTCATGATGAATGGAAATACAGAATGCGCGAAGATTTACTAGTCAAAGAAAAACCAGATTTGTCGGTGAATATTATTTTAGAAACCGAAGCACATAAATTACTGACTAATCCTTTTGAGGGTGATTTATCACTACCTATTGAACACAATATTACTTTGAAAGCCGATAATGGTAAATATGTTTGTGCCGAGCAAACAAAAGAGTTGGTTGCCACAAAAGATGTTGCACAAGGTTGGGAGACCTTTAACTTAATCTGGCGTTCAAAAAATACGGTGAACATCATGGCTTATACTAAACAGTTTTTATCGGCTGAGATTGATGGTAGCAAACAAATTATGGCGAACCGTGAAGCTCCATCCGATTGGGAAGCGTTTACCATAATTCAGATAGACGCTAATACAATTGTTCTGAAAGCGTTTAACAACAAATTTGTGAAACTACAAGGCGACAAATTATTTGCGACTGCTGATAGTAAAGAAAAGGCTACACGATTTACGATTACCAACGTAAATTAATTTTCCTGAAAATATAGTTTCCCTTCCTTGCTCATCCCTAACGGAAAGTCAATTCGTTGTTTCCAGTCATCTTGATCCAATGCTGGAATGATCGCATCTGTCATCCTTTTTTCAAATAATGCACGACATTTATTAACGACAGTTTGTTCTAAGTTAGAGTCGGTAATTTTAAAAAAGTCGACAGCCTGTGAAGGAATATGAAGTAATAACACTTGCGTATAGCCGTCAATTTTATAAACGTCTAATACCTTAAAAAACGATCCTGCATTGATAACCATCATCCCGTATTTAGCTACTTCGGGTTGCAAACGACCTAAGTCAGCAGCTTTATTACTTGCAATTAAATAACGCAGGTTTCCTGTTGGATAACCACCTAAATGCGAGCAATCGATAAATGCAGGTTCTAAAATAATTTGCTTCGGTTGATAATTTGAAATTAAGTCCGACGACAACTCTGTATCGCGGTAATACAGTGTTAACCCCGGGAATACTTCGTTGATTATTTTTTCTATTTCTTCGTTTGTCATTGCTTTTGCAAATTTAATGTTATTAAATATTTTAAACACCTTAACCTTCGTCAAAAACCGAATAAACTTAGGCCGATTACTATACGTATCATTCAATTTTAATTTTTAAATAAGGTCCGCCTTAAAGTTATAGAGGAGATGCCTACTTTTTTTGTGGTGCCTGAGGTGTCTCGAAGGCCAAAAAAAGTTGTGACTTGCCATAAGGTTTTATACTTTAAGGTGAATACGGCTCGGGTATAAAAAATTAGTCTTGTATTAAAGACATACATCAAAAAGGGAGAAATTTTTATTTCTCCCTTTTTAAAGAATGCTCTTATTATCTGAATACGGCAATTTGTAAATCTTAAACCCAACCATGTAATAAAACCATTAGTTTGTTGTTTTAAAAATATTAATTAATATTGTTAAAATACAATATGAAAAAACTGATATCCCTATTAATACTTTTCATTTCAAGTTCGGCCTATTCTTCCGCACTATTAGGTGGTGAAATTATATGTCGCAATATTAATGGGTTAAAGTATGAAACAACGCTTACGATTTATAGAGATTCCATTTCAGGTAATTTGCCGCTGAGTTATACTATTACCTATCAAGATGCTTCAAATACGATTATAGCATCACATATAGTTATTACGCCACAAGTGATTTTAGGGCCTAATGGGTTTAAATCTTATAAATATATCGATACAATTATTTTTCCTTTTACTGGTTCATTTAAAGCTGCCGCTTGGGATTGTTGCAGAGATAGCGTTAATAATATTTCCAGCGCTAATAATTCTGGAATGTACATCGACTGTATGGTTTTAGCAGACGGAAACAAC
>JBJTMY010000167.1:0-5029 GCA_046073825.1 Bacteroidota bacterium | reverse complement strand
TTCCATTCACTAAAAGCTTCCCACCTTTATACACCCATAATCCTGCGTTATTACTAAAATGGATTTGAGTACCCTCGCTAATTTGAAGCGTGGTAGAAGAATCTACTAAAGCAAATCCTCCGTAAATAACAATTGGGTATTGACTATTCCAATCCAATGAATCATCGGGAATAACGTGATATTTAATCTGACCAATCGTTTTACCATTATTGTCTTTAATATTGAGCGTTTCATTAGCAACGAAAAAAATAGCATACTGTCCCCAAGCAACTAAATTAACTACTTGCTTCCTTCCATTGGTTTCAAATAGAATTGAATCTTCAATGATATAGGGTAATGATTGCTGATTCGGATCAACGGTTACCTCTACAAAAATCCATAGACTATCGCCTGCACTTAGTTCAATATTATCGAAGTTTCTACCCGGCAAACCATTTACATTCATTCGGAAATACGATGAATTACCACCTGCCAATCGAATGTTAGAAATATTGATAGGCTGGTCGTAATCGTTGTAGATGCGAAGATTTTTAGTAACCGAACCAATAGTAGCAAAAACGGTATCATACATTAAAGTGTCATCCGAAAATCTTAATTGAACATCTCCTGATGTAAGCAATTCATCTTTCTTACAAGCTCCCGTAAAAAGTAACAGAGCACTAAGAATTATAAATGCAAAATATTGAAGTATTGATTTCATTGATTAAGGAGAGCGGATTTATTCTTCACAAATTTAAATTAATTCCCTTACAACGATAAAAGCCACTGTATCGTATCCACTCCATCGGCAAAATCTAAAATATTAGGTTGCTGCGCAGCACCAAGCGGCAATCCGTTAACACCTACACGACATTGAATCAAATCTTTTTCCGCAGCTAATTTCGATTCAAGTTCACTCAAGTCATTGTAGTATTCATAATTAATAACAGAAACCGGTGTAGCATAAGCTTCGTTTTCTCTTACAATTAAATAGTTATTGGTTAAAAACGGAATACCATCCAACAAGAAAAGAGCACGATGGTAATCGTAATTATTCATGTATTTATTATGTTCCATAAGGGAGGCAAAAGGTTCCATTGCTCCAAAAAACTGGTCGAACTGATAACCACTTGGGACATATAATTTAGAAACATTTCTGCAGCCCAATCCGAAGTAATCAAATATATCGTGGCCCAATCGAGTTAGGTCTTCAGTCGGCTCCTGACCATTTAATACAGCCACGGAGTTTCTGTTTTTACGAATTAAGGAAGGATACTTTCCAAAATAGTAATCGAAGTATCTGGCCGTATTATTACTTCCCGTTGCAATCACGGCATCCATACCCGAAAGTTGATTAACGAATTCAACCTGTTTCCCAAATTCAGGATACATGTCAAATAGAATATTGGTAATTGCAGGAATCAAAACAGAGTCGTCAGATGAAAGTCGCACACGCGCATTATGACCTGTTATCAACACACAAAGCAAATCGTGAAAGCCAACTAATGGAATATTTCCAGCCATCACAATTCCGATAATTTTAGGGTTTATAGCCGAACTCTCTAATTCAATATATACTTCTGATAATTTATTTAAAGAATTTAATTTTAGTATATTACATATTTCTTTTAAAGCGTTTATCGAATTACTTTTAGCGAACCAAGCGTTCTTATTTTGGGCTTGAACGATGGCCTGAAATAGTGGGTTTTCAGGATTTTCGGGAAGGTCGTCTATTAAAGCATGAAGGGCACTCCCCCATTTTGACAAGGCTAAAATCCGTTGTTGAACTGTCATTTATTTTTTGAATAAGGTGAATGGAATTCGTGATATAATTATGTACTTTTGCGGCAAATTAAAAATCAAAATTACGATTTAAACTATTACACAATGGCAATAAAGATAACAGACGAGTGCATTAACTGTGGGGCTTGTGAACCAGAATGCCCAAATAATGCAATTTATGAAGGCGGAGCAGAATGGAGATTTTCTGACGGGACTTCAATTAAAGGAATGTTTCCTAAGATGGACGGAACGGAAATCGATGCAAATTCTCCTCAAGAACCGAAAATGATGGACACCTACTATATCGTAACAGATAAATGTACGGAGTGTGTTGGATTCCACGATGAACCACAATGTGCTTCTGTTTGTCCGGTTGATTGCTGCGTTGATGATCCTGATTTTCGTGAATCAGAAGATCAATTGCTTGCGAAAAAAGAAAAAATGCACGCATAAAAAGAAACACATTTTGAAACGGTCGCTTTTAGTGACCGTTTTTTTTTACAATACCTTGTTTAATTTTAATCACAATAATCTCGAAAGGAATTTAGTTTCAAAGTAGATTTACCCTCTTTCCAATATGAAGAAAAAACTGCTTTTAGTTGCTCTATCGCTATTACTTTCGTCAAAGGCTCGTTGTCAGAATGTTGACAGCGCACTTATCAAACCTGTTTTGAGCCGACTTTCTGTACTCGGCGATAGTATTCTCAAAGGGAGTAACGACACGGTCAGGCTTTCTGCAAATCAAACCTTCGCTACATTATTTGATAGCGTCATCAATCTCAAAGGGAGTGAGCACATCGACTTTCATGAAGTAAAAGTATTGTCCATTCTTACTGCTCCTGATAATGCATTTGTTGTTTACAATTGGATGTGTCAGACGTATTTTCCGCAACCTCGCTATCAGTACTTTGGATATTTACGGACGTTGTCTAAGACGGGCAACTCGACTAAGCTTTACCATTTAATCGAACAAGTTTACGAAGACAATCAAGAAAGAGAAGTCGCTAAAACCGGTGCAGATAATTGGACTGGTTGCGTTTATTATAAAATTTTATTCAGCAAGTATAAAAGTAAAACGAACTATGTTTTATTAGGATGGGCTCCTCATAACCAATTATCTACTCGTAAACTCATAGAATCGTTAAGTATTAGCAACAACAGAATACAATTTGGAGTGCCTATTTTTAAAACAGGAGGAAGACCACGCCCGCGATTAATTTTTGAATACAGTTACAAAGCCACTATGTCGCTCAATTACAATAACGATAAAAAAATGATTGTCTTTGATAATTTGAGCAGTTCCGACCCGAGACCTGAATCAAAAACGGCATATAACACCTATGGTCCCGATATGAGTTACAACGGATTGAAATTTGAAAAAGGTTTTTGGGTACTTTACAAAGACATTGATATTCGTTTAGATAAAGATGTGAAAGGAAAGGAAGGAGAAATTAAAAAACTTCGAATAACCAAGCAATCAAATTAACATGAAGAAACACAATTTCGGTGCAGGTCCGGGCATATTACCTCAAGAGGTTATTGAAGAATCTGCAAAAGCAATTTTGAATTTTAATAATACGGGATTATCCATTTTAGAAATATCTCATCGCAGTAAAGAATTTGAATCCGTGATGGAAGAAGCTCGTTCGCTAGTGCGTGAATTGTTAAATGTCCCAAATACACATGAAGTCTTGTTTCTCCATGGTGGTGCAAGCAGTCAATTTGCAATGGTGCCCATTAACCTACTAAAAAAGAAAGCAGGATATGTCGAAACTGGAGTTTGGGCTCAAAAAGCCATTTATGAAGCACGACTTTTAGGAGATGTAGAAATAATTGCTTCTTCTGCCGATAAGAATTTTTCATACATCCCAAAAAATTATTCTATTCCGACTGATATCGATTACCTGCATATCACCTCTAACAACACCATTTATGGAACGCAAATGAAGTCATTTCCAAAAACAGAAATGCCTTTAGTTTGTGATATGTCAAGTGATATTTTTAGTCGACCAATTGATGTATCACAATTCGGTTTGATTTACGCTGGGGCACAAAAAAACATGGGTCCAGCTGGTGCCACATTAGTGATTGTGCAGAAAGATTTACTTGGCAAAACGGGAAGAAAAATCAATTCGATGCTTGATTACAATGTGCACATTAAGGCTGATTCGATGTATAATACTCCGCCAACCTTTCCTGTATTTGTATGCATGCTCACCTTGCGATGGTTGAAAAAAATGGGTGGCGTTTCTATGATGGAGAAAAAGAATATTGAGAAAGCGAATTTATTTTACGAGGCATTAGATAAGAATGAGCATTTTGTTGGAAATGTGGTGAAAGAAGATCGAAGTTTAATGAATGCTTGTTTTAATCTGAAAGACACTACGCAAGAAGATCGCTTTTTAAATGACTGTAAAGAAAATGGAATTGTAGGAATTAAGGGGCATAGACTATCAGGAGGATTCAGGGCAAGTTTATACAATGCTTTGCCAATCGAAAGTATTCATAAGCTTATTGAAGTGATGAACAACTTCCAATAAATAGCAAGCTGTTTTCATTCTTAAATTGAAGGAATAAGTTAATTTTGCAGTCATCAAAAAAAGGAAAATAAATTATCATGGCCATTTTAAAACCATTTCGCGGCGTTCGACCAACAAAAGAATTAGTTAAACGAGTAATCTGTCGCCCGTACGACGTGCTTGACGAGAAAGAAGCAAGAATTGAAGCTAACGGTGACCCCTATTCGTTTTATCGCGTGATAAAGCCAGAGATGGATTTCCCAGACGACTTTGACCATTATTCACCAGAGATTTATAAAAAAGGGAAAGCGAATTATGATATGATGAAAGCTGAGGGAGTTTTCTTTCAGGATGAAAAAGAGTGCCTCTACATTTATGCTCAAACAATGAATGGTAGAACACAATACGGAATTGTTGGATGCGCTGGTGTGGAGGATTACTTGAACGATGTTATAAAAAAGCATGAACTAACTCGCCCTGATAAAGAAGAAGACCGCAAAAACCATGTTCGCGTTGGAAACATGAATGCAGAGCCAGTATTTTTTGCGTATCCGCAGGTTGTTGCACTAGATGAAATTGTGAATGAAGTTATCAAGAATGAACCTGCTTATAACTTAACAACCGATGATGGTATTGGTCATACCTTTTGGGTGGTAAGTGATGATGCAACGATTCAAGCAATCGTTAAACACTTTGAGCAAATTCCTTATACCTATGTGGCAGATGGACATCATCGCACAGCTGCGGCA
>JBJTMY010000166.1:0-10110 GCA_046073825.1 Bacteroidota bacterium | reverse complement strand
CTTTGACGAATCCACCAAACAGCGTATGAAATAAATTTAAATCCTTTGGTCTCGTCAAATCGCTGTGCGGCTTTTATCAAACCTAAATTACCTTCATTAATTAAATCGGGTAATCCTAATCCTTGATTTTGATATTGCTTAGCCACCGATACCACAAAACGGAGATTAGCTCTAGTTAGTCGATCGAGCGCCTCAGCATCGCCTGCCCTTATTCTCTGAGCGAGTTCCACTTCTTCCTGTGGAGTAACCATTTGCTCTTTGCTGATATCGTGCAAATACTTTTCAAGACTTGCACTTTCCCGATTGGTAATTGACTGAGTAATTTTAAGTTGACGCATAGCAAGGTATATTTAGGGATGACTATCCAATTAAAAAAACTATTCCACTTTAATCTGCCACTTTTAGTTAGTGTGATGAACTACGATTAAGTTGCAGCCCCCTTCAAAACGGTTCATTTTAAATAATATTTTAACAGATGACAAAATCAATCTAAAAAAACTCATCATCCCTCAATAAAACGATTCATTTTTACGTTGAGGTTTAGATAAATTGAATACCTTCGTTGCAATGAAAAAACATCTATTATTTGGCCTTTTTCTATTGGTTTTACCCTTTATTGGATTAAGTCAAAAAAAACTAGACTCAAAAATCACTTTAATTCAGTTTTCAGGGGTTGTAGTTAGCAGTGATTCCCTACAACCAATCCCCTATGCAGCGGTAACTATTCATAAATCAGGAAGGGGGACAATAACCGATTTTTATGGATTCTTTTCATTCGTTGCTAAGAAAGGAGACACCATCGATTTTCATTATGTGGGTTATAAACCTATGTCATTTATCATTCCTGATTCCTTAAAGGAAGATCGCTATTCATTAATTCAAGTATTAAAGCGTGATACTATTTTATTAAAGGAAGCGGTTGTATATCCGTGGCCTTCGAAGGAAGAATTTAAAAGAGCCTTCTTAGAGTTAAAAATTCCTGATGATGATTTAAAGAGAGCAGAAAAGAACATTCAATTAGCTGAAATCAAAACTATTCAGGAACAGGTGCCTTATGATGGTGCTATTAACTACCAATACCAATTACAACAACAGCAATCTAAATTATATAGTGCTGGTCAATATCCTAAAAACAATTTGTTTAATCCTATTGCCTGGGCTGCATTTATTAAAGCCTGGAAAGACGGAACTTTGAAAAAGCAAGAAGACCCAAAGATTGACAAATAATATAATGCATCGTCCTACTTTCTATTATTCATTTCTTGTTTTTTTTCTTTTGACCATTGTTTTCAATACGGCATTCGGTCAGGAGGGCGTTGTAAAGGGGCTGGTTAGCGACTCTTTAAAAAAACCGATTGAGGCATGCAATGTTTCTGTTCAAGGAGAGTCCACTGGTACTATTACGGATAGCCGTGGACGATATACTTTAAAAGTAACACCCTATAAAGAAATCACCATTGTTTATAGCTTCCTTGGATTTTCACCTCAGAAGTTTACCGTTAAACTAACTCCAGGTGAAACGAAAGAACTAAATGTACAATTACAATCGTCGGTAAAAATGTTAGGGCCTGTGAATGTTTCTGGAGAGAAGAGCCGTGATTTACTCATGACTCCTATTCAGCCCAAAACGATTGAAATGATGCCGAGTGTGAGTGGGAATTTTGAAGGGACATTAAAAACTTTTGCTGGAGTTGTTTCGAACAATGAATTATCGTCGACCTATTCCGTTCGTGGTGGATCGTTTGATGAAAATCTTGTTTATGTAAATGATATTGAAATCTACCGACCATTTTTAACTCGTAGCGGTCAACAAGAAGGATTAAGTTTTATTAATTCTGATTTAATAGCGAATATTAATTTTAGCTCTGGTGGATTTAATGCCACCTATAGTGATAAGCTTTCCTCTGTATTGGATATTGAATATCGTAAACCGGAAGCTTTTGCAGGATCAGCGTATGTTAGTTTCCTTGGTGCCGGTTTTCATTTAGAAGGGTTATCGAATAATGAAAAGTTTAGTTGGCTCACTGGTTTTCGTCAAAAATCAAATCAATTTTTATTAAAAAACTTAGATACAAAAGGGGAATACAAACCTTCTTTTACCGACTTTCAATCGTTGTTGAATTATAGTTTTTCTAAAAAAACTTCAATTTCTTTTTTAGGAAATATTTCTGTTAATGATTATCGGGTAATTCCAACGAATAGAGAAACCGAATTTGGTAATATTAATGAAGCATTAAAATTTACTGTATATTTTGATGGGCAAGAGCAAGACGCCTACTCTACATCTCAAAGTGCAATCACTTTAAATCATCGTGTTAACGACCATTTAAATTTAAAGTTTATTGGTGCTGGTTTCATCTCTAAGGAAAAAGAGTTTTTTGATATTTTAGGAGAGTATTTTATTGATGAATTAGACAAAGATTTAGGTTCTTCTAACTTTGGTAATGTGGCGTATAATAAAGGTATTGGCGCCTTCTTAGACCACGCCCGAAATGAGTTGCAAGCCAATGTTACAAGCTTTGAACATAAAGGAAGTTATATCCAAACAAAGTACAATCTCAAATGGGGTATAAAAGCTCAGCATGAAACAATTTCAGACAATATTGATGAATGGCAATATAGAGATTCTGCTGATTTTTCCATTGCTCATCCTCCAGATAATCCAGGTGACTCTGTCACTTTTTCACAGCAAATTGTGTTGAATAATGTTGTAAAAAACAAAATCAATTTAAACTCAAACCGCTTTAATGGTTTTTTAAATAGTACTTGGCAATTAGACACCTCATTTACCTTAGTTGCGGGAGTTCGTGCCACCTACTGGGATTTTAATCAAGAGTTGAATATTAGTCCGCGTGCCTCGGTAGAATACCGTCCGAGAGGAAATAAATATTTAAAGTTAAGAGCAGCAAGTGGTGTGTACTACCAACCACCTTTTTATCGTGAACTACGCGGATTAGACGGGCAAATCAATCCGAATATTAAGGCACAACAGTCAATTCATTTTATTGTTGGTGGAGATTATCAGTTTTTATCATGGGGCCGACAATTTAAATTAACTGCGGAAGCTTATTATAAAAAGATGAATAATCTGATTCCTTATAAGCTTGACAATACACGAATAAGATATCTTGCAAAAAACAATGCCGACGGATATGCGACAGGGTTAGACTTACGCGTGAATGGTGAGTTTGTTAGCGGTATCGAAAGCTGGGCCTCGCTTTCTTTCTTGAAAACCGAAGAAAACGTGAAAGATGACGGTTATTACAAATACTATAATTCAGAAGGAGATTTGATTGTTCCTGGTTACACGTATAATAATGTGGCTGTAGATAGCCAGTACGTAACACCGGGCAACATTCCTCGTCCTACGGACCAACGAGTGACCTTTAGTTTATTCTTCCAGGATTATTTACCAAAGTCGCCCAGTGTTCGTATGCACATGACGTTAGTATTTGGAACCGGATTACCATTTGGCCCTCCAGGAAATGATCGGTATAAGGATATCTTAAGAGCTCCGAGTTACAGAAGAGTAGATATTGGTTTTTCTAAAATTATCATCGACGAAGACAAACCAAATACGAGTCGATTAAAATTAGTGAGTAAGTTAAAGTCATTATCCTTAAGCCTTGAAGTATTCAATTTACTACAAGTCAGCAATACAGTTTCATACACATGGATTACCGATGTTACAGGTCGCCAATATGGAATTCCAAATTATCTTACTTCTCGTTTACTTAACCTGAAAATGCAGGCTAAATTTTAATTGTATGTCGAATAAAAACAAAGGGAAATCGGGTTTAGTCTATTCTACAAATCCTAATTTTCAATACCAGGAAGAAGAAAATACTCAGGAGACCTTACCACCTCAACAACAAACGTTGAAGATTTGGTTAGAGCGCAAAGGCGGCGGCAAAATGGTAACAGCCGTTAAAGGATTTATTGGTAGCGATGATGATTTAGAAACGCTAGGAAAAATGCTGAAGAGTAAATGTGGTGTTGGAGGAACGGCAAAGGATGGTGAAATATTAATTCAAGGTGACCATAGAGATAAAGTATTAAACCTACTCACTCAAAATGGCTATCAGGCAAAAAAAGCTGGTGGGTAATTAATCGACTGCTATTTTTAAAAACAAACTTTGATTTACTTCATTGCTTTTAGTTAATTGTACAAAACAATCATTATCATGAAACCATTTTATTTTATTTATCGAGTAATCTGAAATAACTAATGTGCCTAATAATTCGAGGCAAAATTGACTTATTCCTTTTGGTAGTATCTTGATAAAATGTATTTCGCTTTCATCATTATCAAAAATTGCACTTGAATAACTTAAGATCAATTTATCACTTGCTAAATAATCAAATGTTCCATTATCGTATTCTGATAAATCATGTATCATTTTTCCTGAATTAAGATCGAGTAAATTAGACACAGCATAAGCACCATTTATATCCACTAAATTTATTACTGCGAGATTATATGCTGGAAAATATCCTAGGTAAGTAGGGAGTAAACCATAGTGCGTATAAAACTTGCGATTTTCAGAACCAACCACTTTTACTTCATAAGTAGAGTCATATACATCTGGAATAAAGGTCCATTTGTATTTTTCATTTGCTATTATAATGCAAGAGTCAGAATTAAATTTTAATTCTTTACAATCATTTGTATCTAATGAAAACAAATCAATGCCATTCGAACTATAGAATGTATTTGAATCGAGATAAGTAATTTGCAGAGGACCCAACACTGATTTTTCCTGCGAACCATCAGGAGTAAAATACCATTTATTTAAGTCTCTACTTTCGGCATCACTACTAAATACACCATTAGTATCCAGACTGAGTGAATATAATTTGTTCAATTGCCCAAAACCGCATGAACTATTCAGCAAGAAGAACAATAAAGTAAAGCAACTACTTTTTCGAAGCATCAATAATATGCTGGTAGTATTTTTCATATAATGGCATGATGTGATGGATATCGAATGCCTTGGCTTGTTTTAATGCTGCCTGACGAAACTCTTGCAATGTTTTTTCATCGGATATAATTTTCAATGCATTATTCGCCATATCGTCCACGTCTCCAACATTACTCATATAGCCAGTCACACCTTGAATATTTAATTCTGGCATACCACCAGAATTGGAAGAGATAACCGGAACCTGGCAAGCCATTGCTTCCAAGGCAGCCAATCCAAAACTTTCTGTTTCAGATGGCATTAAAAACAAATCGGCAATCGACAATACTTCTTCCACCATTTCTTGTTTTCCTAAAAACCGAACATCACTATACAAGCCCTTTTCACGCGTCAACTCTTCAATTTTATGACGTTCTGGTCCATCACCTATCATAATTAATTTCACTGGAATCTGTTTTCTTACCCGATCAAACACTTCAACTACATCTTGTACCCTCTTCACCTTACGAAAGTTAGACGTATGAACAATTAACCGTTCGTTGTCGGGAGTAATTGCTTTTCTAAAATGGTCTTTACGTGTTTTTGCAAATCTTTTTAAATCGATAAAATTAGGAATGACCTCTATTGACTTACTGATTTTAAAATTAGCATACGTATCTTTCTTCAAACTTTCAGAAACAGCTGTAACCCCATCAGACTGATTAATTGCAAAAGTAACAACGGGCTCATAGCTAGAATCTTTACCAACCAATGTTATATCGGTTCCATGTAAAGTAGTTACAATGGGCAAATAAAGTCCGTGTGTTTTTAAAATCTGTTGCGCCATATACGCTACTGAGGCATGCGGCAGCGCATAATGTACGTGCAAAATGTCTAACTTTTCATGCAGAGCAACATCTACCAATTTGCTTGTTAAAGCCGATTCGTAAGGTATGTAATCAAAAAGTGCATAAGGTGTTGCTGTTACTTCGTGATAAAAAACATTCTCCATAAACCCGTCTAATCTAACGGGCTGGCTATACGTAATGAAATGGATTCGATGACCTTTTTCGGCCAAGGCTTTTCCTAATTCAGTAGCCACTACTCCACTACCTCCAAAAGTTGGATAACAAACAATACCAATATTCATAGAAACAAAGTTAAGGAATTACGTAAGACCAAAGAAACAACGAAGTTCAAGAAATGTTTAAGAATGGACAATGTAGGCTAAATCATTACTTCATAAAAGCCTGATAAAAAATCTCCATAATATCCGTTCGGATATTTCTCTTAGCTAACAAGGTATTTTCGGCATCGGGATAGACACGATTGGACAAAAACACATACACAAAATCATTTTTAGGATCTGCCCAAACACATGTTCCTGTAAAACCAGTATGACCAAATGTCGAAGGAGATGCACTCTTGGCTGTCGGACCAGACTTCTCTTTATTTAACTCTGGTTTATCGAAAATGAGTCCGCGGCGATTAATTGAATTTGGGGTAGCTTGCGCTGTAAAATACTGAATTGTTTCTTTTTTCAAATAGCGTTTACTATCATAAATTCCTCCATTCAAAAGCATTTTAAAGATGATCGCCAATGACTCCGCATTAGAAAACAATCCGGCATTGCCAGCAACACCACCCATCATCGCTGCAGATGGATCATGCACCGTTCCACAAACAATTTGATGTCGGAATTCTTTATCGTCTTCTGTTGGAGCAATTGTATTATTCCCAATTTTTTCACCTGCGTTGTACTGCACTTTCCATAAGCCCATTGGTTGATAGAAATTATCATTCACATATTTTTCTATTGAGACTCCGGTAATATGTTCAATAACTTTTTGCAAAATCAACATGCTTAAATCGGAATAGACCATTGTACCAGGGGCTTTCACGTCTGATTGAACAATCTGTTTCCAGATTTCGTCTTGATAATGATCATCTAGATATAAACTATCCGCCACCTTTGTTGTAAACCCTTCACAACGTTCCTTTCTAAACAGACAAGAATCAAGTCCATACTCTCTTATGGTATTTCTCCAAAAAGGAATAAAAGGCAAAAGCCCTGCTTCATGCGTCATTAACTGACGAATAGTAATGTCTTTCTTATTAGAGTTCCTTAATTCAGGCAAATACTTACTTGCCTTAGCCTCAATATCGAGTTTGTTTTTTTCAAACAATTGCATTGCACATAAACCTGTTGACGCCACCTTCGTGATAGAAGCGATATCGTAAAGGTCAGCATTAGAAACAGGATGCAAACTATCATACTTAAAATAACCAAATGAGCGATCAAATACAACACGATTTCCAACTGAAAACAACACCTGACAACCTGGAGTCACTTTATCAATGATTGCATTATTGATTATAGTATCAACAGCGTTAAAAGTAGATGATTTCACATTTAGCGCTTCCGGAAAAGTAAACGTGTAAACATCATTTGTTTTAGATTTTATCCCATCTCCAATACAAACATCTTCATCAACAGAAACAGAAAGATGACCATTAAACGAACTGGCACCAAAAATTTTCTGGGCCGTTAATCGAACAGGATAATAAGTATCTTCAAACCCTTCTACCAAAGCCTTTACATGTGTAGTATTTTTCAATTTAGATAATACATAAGCATTTCCAAATACGCAGAGCATTGAATTATGCAATCCATTCAACTTTTCAATAGCATCTAAAATATCATTGGATAAATTATAATTTTTAGAAGCATGAATGGAAGTATTATGAACACTTACAATCACCTTATCATACGTTTTCAGCGTAGTAAAAAGCTTGTCAAGCTCTTTTCCAGAAAGATCTTTTTGATAAGCGAAACAATCAACTTTGGTATATTTTAGTAATTCAGTTTGAAACACATTATTGATGGTATCATTCAAAACTACTGAGGCAATTTTATTGTTTTCATGGATATGAATAGGAATAAAATGATTTTCGTTTTTTAGTAAGGTCAGCGAATTATCATACAAGGCAAACGAAGTGTAAGTGGAAATACCGTCATTTAAATCTTCATCAAGATGCTCTAGTTTTATAGGTTTGTAAGTGTTCAATCCACACCAATATTTGGCCATTAATATCTTTTTTACCTTGCTATCTAAATCAGTCATTGAAATAGAACTATCTTTTAATGCGTTTGAAATACTTTCAATGCCTTTATCAATATGATCAGAATATAACAACACATCATTCCCTGCTTTAAATGCTTTTAATTCTAATTCCCCTGGCGCAAAATAATTAGCGACACCTTTCATGTTGAGTGCATCGGTAAATACCAAACCATTAAAACCTTCTTTGCCTTTCAACAAACTATCTACAACTAATGGTGACAAGCTACAAGCTTTTTTATCGGTAGAATCTAAGGCTGGAACATACAAATGAGCAACCATGACAGAAGAAACGCCTGCTTTAATTAGCTGACGAAAAGGGAAAAGTTCAACTGTGTCCAACTGTAATGAATCGGCTGTAACCACAGGAAGTTCCAAATGCGAATCAGCACTTGTGTTTCCGTGTCCAGGAAAATGCTTGGCACATGCCAATATATGTTCTGCCTGCATCCCATTCATGTATTCAAGACCAAATTGCGTTACCTCCTCGCGACGTTCACCGAATGATCGATTACAAATAATAGGATTGGCGGGATTGGTATTGATATCGACAGCAGGAGCAAAATTGATTTGTATTCCCAGTCGTTTACAATTTTGAGCAATCGACTTACCCATCACATTTGCCAGCTTCGGATTACTAGATGCCGCAAGTGTCATTTGTCGAGGATATCTAACGGTACTGTCTAACCGCATATTCAATCCCCATTCCCCATCAATCCCAACTAATAAGGGGATACGAGATTGAGCTTGTAAATTGTTAGTAAGAAGTGCCTGACGATAAGGAGTACCTTTAAAAAAAATAACCCCTCCGAGTTTGTACTTACTCACAAGATCAACCATGCTAGCTTCGTAATTGGCATCACGGTTCGAAAACACATCAATCATAAAAAGCTGACCGATTTTCTCTTCGGTAGTCATAGTAGAGATAATAGAGTCAGCCCACTGAGCGCTTTCAACACTTCCAAAAACAGGATTATATTTTACATTTTGAGAATACGCTAAGTGGCTTATTCCGAGCAATAAAAAAAGAATTTTATTTCTTACTTTCAATGTAAAATACTTCAATTAAATACTTAAAAAAATAATAACTATTTTAAATAAACTTTATTGTTCACTCACCTCTAATTGCTTTGATCGAAGCTGTTTGTATTCTTCACGACAGTTTTTGCAATAAAACCAATCGCTGGTAAAAGTAGTAGATTCTTCACGACCACAACTATCGCATTGACGCATCGATTCGGTACGTTGATAATGCAACTTAGTAATATGATCATCTAAATGAATTGGAGCATAATCAAATAAGTTAACCTCCTCATTTAATCGTGGGTGGACCGGGTAAAACCCATTTCCTCCTTTTACATCAACTAGAATCACTCGTTTACCGATAGCACGCAATTGTTTCACCAATGGTTGATAATCGATATCGCCCGCTAAAATACAGGCAATGTCGAAAGAAGAATTTTGATAGGCCAAAGACATGGCAGTTGTTGCGAGTCCGACTTCAAGGCAATTCTCACGACGTGCTGCTACTTCTTTATTTTTGAAATCATATTCATAGATTTCAATATTGTAATTGCATCGCTTTGCAAGCATTTCATAAAACTGACGCTCACGTAAATTATCATGACCTGGCTTATTGATAGCAATAGTTCCAAAATAATAGGTACGAACTAAATCGATTTTTAAATCTGTAATCTCTGCTAATTGCTCTTTTACCAACTTCGGCAACTCACGATAGTCTAATTCAAAATCAGTAGCCTCACACAAACTCAAAAGGTATGGACGCACATGGTATAACCATCCGCCATCTATAAATAACATTGCTTTCATCATGCTTGTAAAAGTAAAACAGTAATCAAGAATTTTTCAAACCTTACCCGTTATTCATTAACAGGGTTTTAAACATTACACCGCCACCTGAAAATCTCTTATGCATCGTTGAGTGATGTTTTTTGATCAGTACTCTCTTTTCGTTTGCCAATAATTAATGCACAAGGCACTTGAAATTCTCCAGCACTAAATTTTTTTGTGTATGAGCCTGGAATAACTACAGAACGTTCAGGAACAAAACCTTTCATTTCAATTGG
>JBJTMY010000165.1:0-6914 GCA_046073825.1 Bacteroidota bacterium | reverse complement strand
CAACATCATTTCAAGCCTGTTAATATCAAACTTGTTAATCCAACCTATAAAATTGCGACTAAAAAAGTTGCCTACTTAATGGGTAGTGGCGATAAAGTTCCTGATGTCTTGACTAACTTAGGAATTACCGTAGATGTTATTCAAGAGAAGGATTTTTCAAAATTAAATTTCAACGACTATAAAGTGATTATTGCGGGTGTGCGTTTATACAATACGAGTAAAGAAATTCATAAATTAAAAAATCAAATTGATCAATTTATTTACCTTGGAGGAAAGTATATTGTTCAGTATAATACTACCAAAGAAACAGCAATTGGTCCTTATGATTTTAAAGTTGGAAAGACTCGCGTAACCGAAGAACATTCATTGGTAAGCATTGCTGATACTAATTGCATTGAACTCAATTATCCAAATAAAATTTCTCCGACTGATTTTGAAAATTGGATTCAGGAACGAGGTGTTTATTTTGTAGAAAATTATGATTCGAATTTTAAAACTCCATTATTGATGAATGATAACAAGGAGAATCCGCATGCAGGAAGTTTAATCATTGCCAATTATGGAAAAGGGAAATTCATCTATACCGGAATTTCATTTTTCCGTCAACTGCCTGCACATGTTGATGGAGCCACCAAATTATTTTTGAATTTAATTGCAGAATAAAAAATGGAACAAAAGCTTTATCATTCACCATTTAACATTGCAGTTTTAGCTGCTGGATTAGGATTTTTTATAGATGCGTTTGATTTGTTTTTATTTAATGTGTATAGAATCCCTTCGTTAAAAGAATTAGGATTGACTGGTGAAGCATTAACAAGAACAGGAGAATATCTCTTATCCGTTCAAATGCTGGGGATGATGATTGGTGGGGTGTTAAGCGGTGTGATTGCGGATAAAAAAGGACGCGTGACTGTTTTGTTTGGATCTATCCTACTCTACTCATTAGCTAATATTGCCAATGGATTTGTACAAGACGTTAACACCTATGCGTTAGTTCGATTTATGGCAGGAGTAGGACTAGCAGGTGAATTAGGTGCAGGAATCACCTTGGTGGGCGAAAGCATGAGCATTGAGAAGCGCGGGTACGGTACGATACTCGTGGCTACACTTGGAGGATTAGGTGCCGTGAGTGCAGGATTAGCAGGTGATTTACTTCCTTGGAGAACCGCATTTGTGGTTGCTGGCATCATCGGATTTCTATTGTTATTGATGCGAGTGCGTTCCATGGAGACAGGCATATTTAAAGAGAGTAAAAAGAAATCAAAATCGCAAGGATCTTTCTTATTATTATTCAAAAACAGAAATCGCACAATAAAATATTTCGCTTGTATTTTAATGGGAGTTCCTATTTGGTTTAGTGTAGGATTACTCATTACCTTATCACCAGAATTAGCAAAGGAACACCATATTGATTTTTTAAAGTTAAGCATCTGTTTTATCTTATTTCAAACGGGAATCACCACCGGCGATTTAAGTAGTGGAATTATTAGTCAATGGATAAAGAGTAGAAAAAGAGCGCTCTTATTATTCATGAGCGTAGCTATCGCTGGCACAATATCCAATTTCTTCCAACTTTATCATTCCGCTTCCATTTATTATACATCTTTATTAATGGGATTTGGTTGTGGCTATTTATCTGTATTTGTAACTACCACAGCTGAGCATTTCGGAACGAATTTACGCGTAACGGTAACAGCCACGGTCACGAATTTTATGAGAGGAGCAGTAACAATTTTAATCCCTCTGCGAATATTCATCCAACAACAATACGGAGTGAGTATTACGGAATCACTAATGATTACCGGTCTTATAGTTTGGGTTTTAGCAATAAGCGCAGTCATTATTTTACCTGAAACATACGGAAAAGACCTTCATTTCGTTGAAGAATAAATTCCAATTATATTTGTATCTCTAAAAAGCAATCATGAAAAAATTAATTTTAATAGGCTTAACTTTTACAACATTCACTATTAGTTATGCCCAAGAAAATAGTAACAGTGAAGTCATTGACTTGACAAAAAATGCACTTAAAAGTTGGCAACATAACAATCCGGAAAAAGATCGTTATTCAGGTGTTTCCACCAATACTGCATTAAGTAAAATAAACAATCCGAATAACTTTAAAGATATTGTGGTTGCTGTAATGGATGGTGGTACGGATATCGAACATGAAGACTTAAAAAACAATCTTTGGATAAACACCAACGAAATTGCAGGAAATGGAATTGATGATGACCATAATGGATATATTGATGATATTAATGGATGGAATTTCATAGGTGGAAAAAATGGTGATGTCGGTCCTGATAATACAGAATTAACACGCTTATATAAATTAGGAAAAGAAAACTTACCATCTCAGTATAGCTGGAAGAAAATTCGAAAAGCCTACAACAAAGATGTTGAGCAAAATAAAAAAATGAAAGCATTTGTTGATGATATCAACAATATGTTTGAAGGAGCAGAAAAACAAGCCGGCAAACAAATATTGAAGTCAGAAGACTTACAAAATTACGAAGTAAGTGGTACTAAAATGAAGTTAATAAAGAAGGCCATTGCAAATGCACTAGCTCAAGGAATGGATTACACCGAGATAAAAAATTCATTGTTAGAAGGTAAAAAGCAAATAGACATAGCTGTTAATTACCATACTAATCCCAATTTTGAATGTAGAAGTATTGTTGGCGACAATTATTCGAATGTAAATGAAAGCAACTACGGCAACAACAGTGTTGCTGGCCCAGATGCCCTACACGGAACACACGTAGCTGGAATTATTGGTGCTGTTAGAAATAATAACCTAGGAATGGATGGTGTTGCTGATCATGTAAAGTTAATGGTTGTTCGTGTTGTCCCTGATGGTGATGAACGAGATAAAGATGTTGCGAATGGTATTCGCTATGCCGTAGATAATGGTGCAAAAATTATCAACATGAGCTTTGGAAAAAGTTACTCGCCTAATAAAGAAGCCGTGGATGCTGCGGTGAAATATGCTGCTTCGAAAGGAGTCTTGATTATTCATGCAGCTGGCAACGATAATAGCAATAACGATGAACTTCCCGACTATCCCAATGCAAAACTTTCTGATGGAACGATTGCCTCTAATTGGATTGAAGTCGGTGCTTCTGGGCCTTCAGGAACAGCTGCGGCCTTTTCGAATTACGGAAAAGCAACTGTTGATTTATTTGCTCCAGGAGTTGAAATTTACTCTTGTTTACCAGGAAGTAAATATGGTAATGAAAGCGGAACCAGTATGGCTTGTCCTGTGGTTGCTGGTGTTACCGCTTTAGTGTGGTCTTACTTCCCAACGCTAACTGCTATACAGATACGCGATGCAATTATTAATTCAGTAGATGTGGATAATAGTACCACCCCAATGCCTGGCAAATCGAAAAAGATTGTTCCATTTAATACGTTAAGCAAAACAGGTGGACGAATCAATGCAGCAAAAGCGGTTGAGAATGCGGCTAAAATGAGTGTGAATTAATGAGCGATATTTCATTGCCTAATGCATTTAAGCAGCGAATCCGGCAACAACTGGGCGATGAAGCTTTACTATTTCTTGAATCATTAAACACCATCCCTCCTGTGTCTATTCGGTTTAATCCGAATAAGGCAAGTGGTGTGGTATTAAATGAAAAAGTTGATTGGTGTGATTATGCAACTTATTTGAAGGAACGACCTGTATTTACCCTAGATCCGTTGTTTCATGCAGGTGGGTATTATGTGCAGGAAGCAAGTTCAATGTTTATTGGTTTTGTGTTAAATCAAATTGTCGATTTTAATCAGACCTTAACAGCCATAGATTTATGTGCTGCACCTGGTGGTAAGTCTACACATTTACTAAGCTTGTTAAATGCTGCCAGCACCCTTTTCAGCAATGAAATTATTTCTAATCGTAATTCAATCTTGCGGGAGAATATTGTTAAATGGGGAACTGCAAATGCAGTTGTCACGCAGACTAACGCAAATGAATATGCGTCATCTGGTTTAATTGCAGATATAATTCTTATAGATGCTCCATGTAGTGGTGAAGGAATGTTTCGCAAGGACAAAAACGCAATTCAAGAATGGAGTGAAGAGAATGTAAATAATTGCGGAATTCGTCAGACGGAAATTGTTGATGCAATCAATCGATGCTTAAAGGAAGAAGGTATTTTAATTTATTCTACTTGTACTTATAACGATGTCGAGAATGATTTAATCATCGAACATCTATTAAATGAATTTCCTTTTGAAAAAGTAATTTTAAATGATTTACCCGATGGAATAACAATTACAAAACATGGCTATCAATTTTATCCGCATAAAATTAAAGGCGAAGGATTTTATTGCTCGGTATTAAAATACAAAGGAGAGAACATTTCCAACGTAAAGCCAGGAACTCTTAAACATTCGATTCAGTTTAAAAAACATTTGGAGTCGTATTTAGCCAACTCATCTGATTTCATTCCTTACGAATATAAAGGTGAACTTTATGCGATTCCAACAAATAGCTGGAAGTTTTTTCAATCCTTTCAGAAAAAACTAACTATTCGTCAGGCTGGTTTACACATGGGAACTATTAAAGGAGATCTTTTAATTCCATCTCATGATTTAGCATTAAGTATTCATCTAAATAAGAATATTCCATCCATCGAATTAGAAAAAGATAAAGCACTACATTATTTAAAAGGTGAAACGATAGCCATTGATAGCAATCTTAAAGGCTGGTGTCTTGCTACCTATCAAGATCTTCCCATTGGCTGGATGAAATTAGTTGGAGGTCGAATGAATAATTATTATCCTAAGTCATCAAGAATTAAAATGAACATTCATAATGATGAAGAGTGAGGAATTAAAAAAAGCTTATAAGCATTTAAAGAAAGATGCTTTGATGAAGGAAGTTATAATGTCCACTCCGGCTCTCACCTTTTTACCCAACAAAAATTTATACCAATCCTTGATACGCGCTATTGTCGGTCAACAGCTTTCAGTAAAAGCAGCAGAAACCATCTATCAACGATTTTTGAATTTATTTCCTGCTAAAGATCCAGCTGCTGAAGTATTAATACGATTAGACGATGACCTGCTGAGAAGTTGCGGACTCTCCTATCAAAAAGCGGGATACCTAAAAAACATTGCTCAATTTTCTATTACTAACGGACTGGATTACCGAAAACTATATCGTAAAACAGATGAAGATTTGATTGCTCATCTTACGAAAATAAAAGGAGTTGGCAAATGGACAGTAGAAATGATTTTGATGTTCTCTTTAAATCGCCCAGATATTTTACCTGTTGATGATTTAGGAATTCAGCAAGCAATGATAAGACTTTACAAACTAGAGGGAAAAGGAAAAGTTTTACATCAACAAATGACAGAAATTGCTAAGCAATGGCAACCCTACAGAACGATTGCTTGTCGACATTTATGGCGATGGAAAGATGCTAAGAATTAAGGATGATGAAGTGGATTAGCATTGGAGATATACATGGCCGCGATAACTGGAAGTCGATTGATATGGAGCAATACGACAAAGTGATTTTTCTGGGAGATTATGTCGATGGACGTGAAGAATTAAACGAACTAGAAAATCTAGAGCAGATCATTGATTTAAAACTGAATCATCCTGAAAAAGTAGTCTTATTAGTGGGCAATCACGATTTGCAATACCATTGGTATTCTTCGAAGAAATTACGCGTTTACAAAGAGCGCAACGCGTTAGACTACCAAAGACTTTTCAAAGAATATGAAAAGCATTTTCAGTTATCGTATTTTGCACATGATCATTTTTGGGTGCATGGAGGAATTACTACAAGATGGATTCACTTTATGCAGGTTCAGGGACATAACTTTTCAGACTACACCCAAGAGAATTTATCCAAACATTTAAACATTTTATTTAATCAAGGTTGTAAAGAACTTTTTAGTGTTGGTAAAGCAAGAGGTGGCTATGATGTAGGTGGACCGTTTTGGGCAGATATAAGTGAAATGAGCGTTTCTGCGGCTCCATTTCATCAGGTGGTGGGACACAATAAAACAGAAAATCCTATGCATGTTGAGCTAGAAAGAGGTAGTTTTCGAATGACTGACTGCCTCACCTATAGCAATCAATTTTGGGTTTACGAGCCCGACCTTGATCGATGGGCCTCGGAATGTTTTCCATTAAAATAATTAGGGAATAAACCTTACCTTTGTAGTTCAATAACCAAGCGATAGCCTTTTTGATAACCTCTTAAAATCTGTCGTATAAAAATTAATCAAATGCAAATAGGACAGCAAAAAGTGGTAAGCGTTACTTATAGCTTGCAAAGTAGTTTAAACGGAGTAGATTTTGAATTAGTAGAAGAAACAGGAACAGAACATCCTTTAGTGTTTTTGTTTGGTGCAGGTCAGTTAATTCCTGATTTTGAAAACAATTTAAGTGGTAAAGTAACTGGCGATGATTTTTCATTTGTTATAGCATCCGAAAATGCATACGGACCAGTTGATGATGAAGCATTAGTAAGAGTAGGTATTGACATGTTCAAAGTAGATGGTGCCATTGATATGGAAATTCTACGTATAGGCAATGTTGTTCCATTACTTGACCGAGATGGCAATCAATTAGCAGCTAAAGTTCTTTCTATTGATGACGAAACAGTATTGCTTGACTTTAACCATCCTTTAGCAGGGCATACCTTGCAGTTTAACGGACAAGTAGTTGAAGTACGTGAAGCAACAGAAGAAGAATTAGCTCACGGCCATGCACATACTCCAGGTATGCACGACCATGATCACGAACACTAAGAGTAATTTAGTATAAAGCAAAAACCACTTACTTAAAAGTAGGTGGTTTTTTTGTGAAGTAATGTTAATCGTATAAGATATGTTCGTTTAAATCTGCTGGCGACTTCCAATTAATCTTATACTTTTCTTTTAAAATTTTTTGT
>JBJTMY010000164.1:0-7060 GCA_046073825.1 Bacteroidota bacterium | reverse complement strand
CTTTCGATAGAAAAGAAATTACTGCACATGTTTCAAGCAAGGTGATGTTCTCTCCGTTTGCTTTTAATCCTTTTTCGAAGGTCAGTCAAATGCAGATAGCGCCATTGCAAATTATACTAAAGCATTATCGTACGATAGTTTAAATACCAATGCATGGAATAGTCTAAGTTTGATTTATTACAATAGGAATGACCTTAGCAATGCATATGCTGTTTTAGAAAAAGGATTAAAAGCAAACGGAGAGAACATCACCTTGCTTGAAACATGTGCAGTAATCGCTTTTCTATCAAAAGATAATCAGAAAGCTATTGCTTATGGTTTGCGTGGACTAAAAGTAGATTCACAGTCGAAAAGAATTATTGGAGTACTGGCAGATGCCAACCATGCAATTGGCAATGATGCTGAAGTACAAAAATATCAACGCATGATGAATGCACTCGGAAATTAAAGGGCATTGAGAGATTACTCTACTGTAACACTCTTTGCAAGATTACGAGGTTGATCAACATTACAACCGCGCATTACTGCAATATGGTAAGCAAGTAATTGCAAAGGAATAACACTTACCAGTGGAACAAGTATTTCATCTGTTTCAGGAATTTCAATTACAAAATCAGACATCTTTTTTACTTCTTCGTCACCTTCAGTTACGATAGCAATAATTTTTCCTTTACGTGCTTTTACTTCCTGAATATTGCTTACTACTTTTTCGTAAGAGCCATGCTTGGTAGCAATAACTACTACTGGCATTTCTTCGTCGATTAATGCAATCGGTCCGTGCTTCATTTCTGCTGCAGGATATCCTTCGGCATGGATGTAAGAAATCTCTTTTAACTTTAAAGCTCCTTCTAACGCTACTGGGAATCCGTAGCCACGTCCGAGGTATAAAAAGTTTCTTGCATCTTTATATTGTTCAGCAATCTGTTTTGCTTGCTCATTACATTTAAGTGCCTTTTCTACTTTTGAAGGAATAGTTTCCATCTCATTTAAAATCTGACGGAAACGCGATTCCGTTATAGTGCCACGACGATGAGCAATTTGCAAGGCCATTAAAGTTAATACTGTAACCTGTGCTGTAAACGCTTTTGTAGAAGCCACTCCAATCTCTGGTCCTGCGTGCGTATAGGCGCCAGCGTGAGTAGCACGTGGAATACTAGAACCTACCACGTTACATACGCCAAAAATTGTTGCGCCCTTCGACTTTGCTAATTCCACCGCTGCCAATGTATCAGCTGTTTCTCCACTTTGAGATATTGCGACTAAAACATCATCTTCAAAAATCACCGGATTACGATAACGAAACTCCGACGCATACTCTACCTCTACTGGAATGCGCGCTAAATCTTCAATTAAATACTCTGCCACTAAACCTGCATGCCATGAAGTACCACAAGCTGCAATAATAATTCGCTTAGCATTTGTTAATTTATTTTCAAACTCACTAATGCCGCCCAATTTAATAGCACCGCTTTTTGCATCAAAACGGCCACGCATACTATCATTAATAGAACGAGGTTGCTCGTAAATTTCCTTCATCATAAAATGCTCGTATCCACCTTTCTCCAACGCTTCTAGTTTTAATTCTAACTCTTGGATATAAGGAGTTTTAATTTCATTACCGATAGTTTTTACCGTTAACACGCCATTATCCATGATTGCTACTTCGCCATCATTCAGGTAAGCTACATTTTTTGTGTATTCAATAATAGGAGTAGCATCTGAAGCCACAAAAAATTCATCCTTCCCAATACCCACTACTATCGGACTTCCTTTGCGGGCAGCAATCATTTTATTGGGTTCATTGCGTGAAAGAACCACGATAGCATAAGCCCCAACAACCTCTCCAAGTGCAAGTCGAACAGCTTCTTCGATACTTACATTTTCTTTTGTTTGAATTTCTTCTATCAGATGAATCAAGACCTCTGTATCAGTATCACTATGAAAAACGTGTCCTTCTTGAATTAATTCTGATTTGATGGAAGCGTAATTTTCAATAATCCCGTTATGGATGATTGCCAAGTTTTGTGTTTGAGAATAATGAGGATGTGCATTACGATCGTTTGGCTCGCCATGCGTTGCCCAACGGGTATGTCCCATCCCAACATTACCTTCCACATTTTTATCTTTGGTAAACTCTGAAAGGTCACTCACCTTTCCTGCCTTTTTAAAAATATTCAACCCGTTATTAAGCAATGCAACACCTGCACTATCATACCCACGGTATTCAAGTCGTTGAAGGCCTTTAATTAAAATTGGATAAGCTTCACGCTTTCCGATATAAGCAACAATTCCACACATAATTTATGGATTTATCTTGGTATAAGTAACAATTAATTTCATGGAAGAACCACCTTGCAGCACGGTTCTTTGTGCGTTGGATGTACTTCCGCCAGCAGCGATAAATAATCCATAATCTTTTTTACCGCTTTCATTCATTCCTTTCACAATGTTTTGAACGTAACGTGCGATATTAAAATGATATTCACCAGTTGCGACATTGTAGGCACCTCCATAATAAGAAGAAGATTCAAACGCATCTAAGATTGAAGTATTCTTTCCTACTGAATCACTGCCAAATATCAAAAGGTTATCATGATTTTTAAATCCTAACGTATTCGCAGTACCGTTCATTTTAATGGCAAGGTCAGCTCTATTGATTGCTACCCTTCCATCTTTATAAAGATTTTTCAAATAAGGAATGTAAATACTGTCTTTAAGTCCACCCATAGATTGAACCACCAATGTATTATCAGGAATAGTATCGTTATTAAATGCCAGGCGTTCGTGTTTGAAATTACTGAAACGCACTGCACTAACATCCATTTGAAACTGGTAACTTTTATTTCCTGAAAAATAGATGGTCATGCGATGATATAAACTTGTAGATGGCAACGTTACAATACTCCCAATTCCATCTGCGCTATCCACCACCACAATTCCTTTGAAGTACGACAAGAATGCGGTATTACTTGCAAAATTTGAAGTGTTAGATTGGCAATCGCGCATTAATCGTCCACCGAAAGCAGTATCTAATGCAAGACGTAATTGAGGAACTGTTTTAATAGCGCCTACCGTACTTGAATCTTTAAGATTAGGAATCAGATCGGCATGTCCCAACAAATCGCCTTTTGTAAAAACACGCGAAGAATAATAAGTACTATCGGAATGCAAATCATCTTTTAACTCATATACAGAAATATGATGCGTTGCGCTTGAATCGCCAACAATCGATTTATAATTAAAGCTTAAAATGATAGAGTCAGGAGTAGAGACATCAAATGTAGTTGACGATAAGGTATTTCCTATACGCACCTGCGACACAAATCCGGCAAATGTTTTTCCAACATAAGGATCATCAGTACTACCGCAATAGAGCGTTGGTGCTTCTAATAAATTTTTCAAAGGGCCCCACACCACCAATGAATCTTCCTCCACGGTGTACGTGTTGATAGTAAAAGTATCTGTAATGGATATTCCTGGCTGTGCAGAGGCAGGTTGCAAATCGAGACCAATGACTTCTGGGTCAGTACAAGAATGCAACAAGAATGAAAAAACCAATAGAAGCGGAATAAACCAGCGAGCAGACAACTTTAACATGCCACGAAAGTAATTGAAATTTGCAATAATCCGTAGGAATTATTTTACTCTGCTAAAACCGACTCTTCTATCAACGCTTCATCGTAGAAATTATCATAAGCCTCAATGTACTCTTCCGGATTTTTATATCCTAAAGTAGGTTTTGATAACTTTTTAAAAGCAGCCTCAACATCGGGATGAATACTAGGTGATGATTGGATAACGGCATCCGACCAGTTCATCGCTAATTTTGTCAGAGAAACATAGTTAGGGTCTTTAATATCCTTCACATCGGCATCAGACAAACCTTCCATCAATGTCTTCTTTGCAAAGTTCTTATTGAAAGGCTCAGTAAAGGCATCATCATGAACAGAATATACCACTTTACTGCTGCTAAACATGGGATCATCCTTATAACTTGTTTTAATAAACAAAGGAACCAATGCTGTCATCCAACCATGGCAATGAATAATATCAGGAGACCACCCCAATTTTTTAACTGTTTCTAATACACCTCTCGCAAAAAAGATAGAACGGTCGTCATTATCAGTAAAGAATGAACCATCAGCATCACGGGTTGTACGCTTACGTTGAAAGTACTCCTCATTATCGATGAAGTAAACCTGCATACGAGCTGCTTGAATAGAAGCAACTTTAATAATTAACGGATGGTCAGTGTCGTCTATAATCAGATTCATTCCTGAAAGACGAATTACCTCATGTAATTGATTACGTCTTTCATTGATGTTTCCGAAACGCGGCATAAAGGTGCGAATCTCTTTACCTCTGTCTTGAATTCCTTGTGGTAAGTACCTTGCCATTTTACCCTGCTCGGTCATTTCCAGATAAGGATATATTTCACTTGAAATAAAAAGAACACGCGCTTTTCTCATAGCCATATCAACTTTTTAAAATTATTATGCAAAGTTAAGGAATATAGTCGGATTTTGCAATAATCCGCCACTCTTGAACCATCTATTTTTAAGAGTAGAAATATTAACGTTAAAAGCGTTGAATTATTTGTTTTCTACAGAAATTTTCCTTATTAAAAAGAGCAGTACCCAAGTAAAAAACACACTCATACCTAACACTATTTCTTGTCCCGGAGCAATTCCTAATTGATCGGGGTCAAAAGATAACGCATGATTATTCTTCCCTACCTCCATTAAAAAAGCTAAAAGATTATTGGTAAAATGCGCCACAATGGGTAGATAAATACTTCCACTCCATAGGTACAAATATCCGAGCATTGTACCTAAGGCAAAGCGCGGAATAAATCCAGCTACGTCCATGTGCATCGCACTAAATAGAGTAGCGGTTAGCACAATTCCGAAGTGCTTATTTTTTGCAAGATCAATAAATAATTTCTGGATTACTCCTCTAAAAATTAACTCTTCAGAGATAGCAGGAATAATGGATATAACAATTACACTCATCAACAAGCCTAGGATGGAACCACTCCTCATTAAGGCTTCGCTGATTTTCTGAGCAGAGTTTCCTGGAGAATTTAATAAAGATTGCAGCCACTCCGGGATTTTTACGCCAGCGTTAATTAGCGACATCCAATTCACAAAAGGCTGAATAAACAAGAATAAAATAACAGCTAAAATCACCTGCTGTACATTGATTTTTTTTGTGGCTCCGAGGTAATCTTTTACATTATCAGAGAATAAATATGCCGCTATTAATGGAGGAACGAAAAAAGTTCCTAAGGCAGAAAATAGTTGCGTAATCTTAAGTGCGAGTACTACATCGGGGTTATTAATGTCTGCTAACGCCGTTGGACTTCCGAAGATGGAAATGCCTGTTACGATTTGGGCGATGAATGCCCCTAAGGTGGCTGATATTACTGCGAGAATAAGTGCGATTCCAACTAAAATCAGAAATTTTCTATAAGGTTCACGATCGGCGAGCAGGGCTTTGAATTGCATTCTTTTTAATTTTGCACAAAGGTAATCAGTGACAATTAATAATCAGGCGCCCTCTAAAATTTACAAATGGTTAAAATTGCGAATATTGAATTAGGAGAATTTCCGTTGCTTTTAGCGCCAATGGAAGATGTGAGTGATCCGCCGTTCCGTTTGGTTTGTAAACAAAATGGGGCCGATTTAATGTACACGGAATTTATTTCGAGTGAGGGATTAATCAGAGATGCCACGAAAAGCGTCATGAAGCTCGACATTTTTGAATATGAACGACCAATTGGTATTCAGCTCTTTGGATCTGATATTGAGTCGATGAAGGAAGCTGCAATCATAGCTGACGAGGCACGACCAGACCTGATCGATATCAATTATGGTTGTCCGGTAAAAGCCGTGGCCTGCAAAGGGGCTGGCGCTGCATTATTGCAAGACATTCCGAAAATGGTGGAGATGACCGCCGCTATTGTGAAGGCTGTAAATAGACCTGTGACAGTTAAAACGCGACTAGGCTGGGATGATAAAACAAAGAATATTGTTGAAGTTGCCGAACGCTTACAGGATATTGGTATTGCCGCATTGAGTATTCATGGCCGAACCCGATCACAAATGTATAAAGGACCTGCCGACTGGGCTTTAATTGGGGAGGTTAAGAATAACCCAAGAATGAAAATTCCAATTTTTGGTAATGGCGATGTTGATTCTCCAGAAACGGCAGTTCGCATGAAAAATACTTACGGCGTTGATGGGGTGATGATTGGCAGAGCAACCATTGGCTACCCGTGGATATTCAACGAGATTAAGCACTATATAAAAACAGGAGAAAAATTAGCTCCTCCTACCATCTCACAACGTGTAGATGTATGTAAACAGCATCTAGATTTTTCTATAAAATGGAAGGGCGATTTTACGGGTATCGTAGAAATGAGAAGACATTATGCTAACTACTTTAAAGGGCTCGACCACTTTAAAGAGTTCAGAATGAAATTGGTTACCACCAATAGCTATGATGAAATTCTTCAGACCTTAGAAGAAGTGAGAGAGCGATATGGTTTAATTTGAAAATGTGCTGATTTGCTAATTTGAAGATGTATAATAAAGTGTACCCATAGGAGGTTAATTTCTTGTATGATGTTGCTATTAAGGGGCGAATAGCGAAGCTTCATCGTGAGCTGATTTGCAAATGATACCTAGCAGAATCAGGATGGTGAGTAGTTATTTGAAGGGTAGATGGTATAAATTATCCGACAACAAAGGGATATAAATGGATATAAACGTTTAATATTTTGAACGAATATTCACAACCGATAAATTTGTCGTGGGGCGGAGGTGTGGTGGCCCCCATTGCGAGAGGGTGTGTTTTACAGCTTTTCCCTACTCATTTGTTTTATGCCTTAACACATTTTTCTCTTTCCCTTAAATAGAAATCAGACACTTACCCCCTCTTTTTAACAGGAAATTGTTGATAAATAAGATTTAATTGATATTTTTGCCTACCTAATCAAACAAACTAAATCAATCTACTATGTTTGAACAACTAAAAAACAAAGGAGTTATTACTCGCC
>JBJTMY010000163.1:0-3071 GCA_046073825.1 Bacteroidota bacterium | reverse complement strand
GATCGTGTAGCACGACATTTACAGAAGAAAGGAATTAAAGCAGATGCCATACATGGTGATAAATCGCAGAACCAGCGACAAAATGCATTAAACAATTTCAAGAGCGGTCAGTCGCGAGTGTTAGTAGCTACTGATATTGCCGCCCGAGGAATTGACATTGATAATTTAAGTCATGTAATTAATTATGACATTCCCAATGTTGCAGAGACATACGTACATCGTATTGGTAGAACAGGTCGTGCCGGCGCAGCAGGTATTGCTATCAGTCTTTGTGATTTTGAAGAGCAGGCTTACCTTCGGGATATTGAAAAGTTGATTGGTAAAAAAATCGAATACAAAAATCCATCGACTCATTTGCAAAAGGCAGAAGCTCCTCCTGAAGGGGCAAAAAAAGATTTCCGTCATCAGAAGAAAAAACAAGCCCCAAAAAGAAAATAATAAGTTGAAGTCTATTAGTTTTGTATAGCTCAGTAAACGAATATGGAAAGTATCAGTGCCTTTGAAATGATTAAAATCGGAATTGGTCCGTCGAGTTCTCATACCATGGGACCATGGATTGCATCCGGCATGTTCATCCGAAGAATTCAGCAATTTAGTCCGCTAGAAGAAGTGATAAATATTAAAGCACATCTTTATGGTTCCTTAGCTAAAACAGGCAAAGGACATGGAACCGATGTTGCTCTACTGATGGGACTAAGTGGAGAGGATTATACGACTATTGATACCAATACCATTACAGAAAAGTTTGAAATTATTCAGAATGGTCATACATTAAATCTAAACAATTCTCATCTAATTGACTTTTCGTACAGCCGTGACGTTATATTTCACAAAGACAAGAGTATGCCTCAACATCCAAACACTTTGGTTTTTGAAGCAACCTTAAAATCCGGAGAGGTAATCTCAAGAAATTATTACTCAGTAGGTGGTGGATTTGTTGCTACTGACGAGGCCAACACCATCAACAAAAGTGCGATTGTTACTCCCTACCCTTGCCATGTTGCAAGTTCTATATTAAGTTACTGTGAGCAGTTAAATGTATCGGTAAGTGATTTAATTTTTTTAAATGAACAAGCTTGGAGAACGAAAGAAGAAATCACAGAAAAAGCACTTCATATCTGGAAAGAAATTAAAGATTGTATTTTCAGAGGAACACATAAATCAGGCATTTTACCAGGAGGATTACATGTCAAGCGACGTGCAGCCGAGATCAACACCAAACTATTACCAAATGCAAAATACACCAACGCTGATGAATGGATAGCGTGCATTCGCAATAGTGAGCAAGATTTTAATTCAGTGAACAAATGGATTAGTTGTTTTGCACTTGCCGTGAATGAGGAAAATGCATCTTTCGGAAGAATTATTACAGCACCCACTAACGGTGCCGCCGGTGTGATTCCCGCAGTACTGATGTATGCCTATTGTTTCGAAAAAGATTTTAATGAAGACAAGATTGTCCGATTTATTTTAACTGCTGGTGAAATTGGAACTTTATTTAAGAAGAACGCAACGATTAGCGCAGCAATGGGTGGTTGTCAGGCGGAGATTGGAGTGAGCAGTGCAATGGCGGCAGGAGCCTTAGCTGAATGCCTCGGTGCAAATCCTGGTCAAGTATTAATGGCTGCTGAAATAGCCATGGAACATCACCTCGGATTAACCTGTGATCCTATTGGTGGATTAGTACAAATTCCATGCATTGAACGCAACAGCATGGGCGCAATAAAAGCCATCACGGCTTCCAATATTTCCTTGGAGAGTGATCCAAAGTCCGCACGGGTAAGTTTAGAAGACGTAATTAAAAGTATGTGGGAAACTGCGAAAGATATGAGTGTGAAATACAAAGAAACATCGGAAGGTGGACTCGCTACGAATATCTCAGTGAATGTTCCGGAGTGTTAATCAAGGCAACAACAAAGAGCTATCACCATAACTCAAAAATCGATAATCATTGTTGAGTGCGTGCTCGTAAACTTTTCTCCAATCATTCCCAATCAATGCAGACACAAGCAATAACAAAGTGCTTTGAGGTTGATGAAAATTAGTAATTAGACCATCAATAATTTTAAACTGATAACCTGGTGAGATAATTATTTGTGTAAAGCCCTCAATAAACTCAAGGTCGTTTTTCTTAGCATACGATAACAATGCATGCAGAGAATCTTCTGCAGAAATAGTGTTATTGTTTTCATACGCTTCCCATTGAGTAACATAAAAATCATCCAATGGAATTTTATTTTCGACAAGTTGAACTCCCATCCAATACAAACTTTCAAGCGTGCGAGTAGAAGTAGTTCCAATCGCAATAATTTTACGATTACCTTTTTGATTAATTAAGTCCTTAATAGTACCGACACTCACTTTAATGCGTTCAGCGTGCATTTCATGATCGTTCATCGTATCAACCTTCACAGGTTTAAATGTTCCTGCTCCCACATGCAAAAGCACATTCAGCATTTGAACATTTTTCGAAATTAATTCCTGTAATAAACTATCTGAGAAATGTAAGCCAGCTGTTGGTGCAGCCACAGAACCTTCGTGCACTGCATACACCGTATTATAACGCACTTTATCTTCTTCGTTTGCCTTTCGATTCATGTAAGGCGGTAATGGTAATTCACCAGCAAATTCTAAAATCTCACTGAATGAAATAGTATTGTTATTCCAATTAAACTCAATAATCGACTCTTGTCCTATTTGCTCTATTCGCTTGGCCGTGAAATTAACTTCCGCTCCATTAATGATGAGTCGCCTTTCCAGTATTTCATCTTTCCATTTTTTTGAATTACCCACCATACAAATCCAACAAGTACTTTCGCGTTGAATAAATGATTCTTCAACTGTAATTCCTTTCATAGGCTCGAGGCAAAAAAGTTCAATTAATGCGCCTGTTGATTTTTGAAAAAACAATCGTGCTTTTACCACCTTGGTATTATTAAAAACTAAAGTTGTATTAGCTGGTAAAAAATGAATAATCTGGTTAAAGGAGGTATCTAATATCTCAGATTTATTATAAACCAACAACTTTGATAAAGTACGATTAGCCAATGGCTCCGAAGCTATTTTTTCGG
>JBJTMY010000162.1:0-10017 GCA_046073825.1 Bacteroidota bacterium | reverse complement strand
CCATTCAGTTTCTAAAAAAGTTTCTTTTTCACTACATCTACGTTTACAAAATAAGAATAAAAATGATGAGTCCCGAATAATAATTTAATTGATATCACTTACTTTGTATTCATAATGGATTATTCACAGACCCTCGCCTATCTTCAATCCGCCTTGCCCATGTTTCATCGTGTTGGTCCGGCGGCTTATAAAGCTAATCTTGATAATACCTATGCATTAATGCATTTATTAGACACTCCACATCAAAAAATAAAATGCATCCACATTGCAGGGACTAACGGGAAAGGATCTACGTCGAACATGCTAGCCAGTATTTTACAAGAAGCTGGTTATAAAACAGGTCTTTATACGTCACCCCACCTAAAAGATTTTCGAGAGCGCATTCGCGTGAACGGTGACATGGCCAAGAAAGAATGGATTGCCAACTTTGTAACGAATTATAAAGAAGATTTTGATAAGATACAACCGTCCTTCTTTGAAATGACAACTGCCATGGCATTCGCATATTTCGCGGAGATGAATACCGATATCAATATCATTGAAACAGGCTTGGGCGGAAGATTAGACTCAACCAACGTGATTAACCCCATTGTGAGTATCATCACTAACATCGGATATGATCACATGAATTTATTAGGCGATACTCTTCCGAAAATCGCAACGGAAAAAGCAGGAATCATCAAACATAATACACCCGTTATTATCAGTGAATCACAAACAGACATCACTGATATTTTCGAGAATAAGGCCAATGATGTAAATGCCCCCATTTTATTTGCTGATAAAGAGTGGGAGATTCAGGATAAACATTCCTCCGACTTCGATACTTCTATGCAAGTAGATGCCATTAATAAATCAACTAATAAACACTTTTCGTTCAATTGCGAATTAACTGGCCCTTATCAAACTAAAAACATTGCCGGGGTATTAGCTTGCATCGATGAATTAAAAAAGCATCATTTTTCAATTTCCGATTTGAATATTCAATCAGGGATGCAAAATATCAAACATAACACAGGATTTAAAGGTCGTTGGTATAAGCTACAAGATAATCCACTAGTAATGTGTGATACGGCTCATAATAAAGATGGATTACAACAAGTATTACCACTGGTAAAAAATTACTCTAAAGGAAAAATTAGAATAGTTTTAGGTATGGTGGACGATAAAGATATTACTAGTATACTTCCTTTATTTCCTACCACAGCTCAGTATTATTTCTGCAAAGCAGAAATTCCTAGAGGATTAGATGCAAACATTTTGAAAGAAAAAGCAAATGCCGTTGGTCTGCATGGAAATGTTTATACGAGTGTACAAGATGCTTTAAACAATGCGATTAATGATTCTGCTACTAACGATTTTATTTTCGTTGGAGGAAGCACCTTCACAGTTGCTGAAATCATCGACTAACGGTAACGATATTACGAAAAGTAAGATTTATTCTTGGAGTTTTAATTTTCTTTGAAACTGGCAGTGCATGCTTCCAGTGTTGTTGAATCGCTCCTTGCATTAATAATAAACTTCCGTTCGACAGCAATGTTTCAATTATAGGAATTTTATTTTCCTGATAGTGATTATGTCGAAATAAAAACCGTCGTTCAGCACCAAAACTAATAGAAGCAATCGTTCCATTTTTTTCAAGCATAGGTTCATCATCGGCATGATAGGCCATGCTTTCACTTCCATCTTGATAAAGATTTAATAAACAAGAGTTAAAATGGGTATTTGTTTTTTCTTCTACCTGAGTTTTTATCCCTAACAATAGTTCATTCCAACTTATCGGTAAGCGGAGAATTTTTGAATAAACATAACTACAACCTTCATCACCATACCACGCTACCTTTCTCTTTGTATTAATCTTCTTTCCAAACATCATCACTTCATCGTGCTGCCAAGGAATATTGTTCAATAGTTCGTCAAAATAAAAATCGCATTTTAATTGAGAGATAAAAGAAGGGTAATAATAAAGTTCTCCATCCAACGGTAGAATATTATTCTCAGCATAGGTAAACAAATCCATCTTACACTTCCTTAAACCACTCTGAATACATGGTATAATTATTCGCTATGCCTTCTATTAATACACGTACTTGTTCAGGGTCGATGGATTTTACTTTTTTAGCAGGAACACCTGCATAAATACAACCTGATTCGATATGTGTATTCTCTAACACAACAGAACCAGCTGCAATTATCGAATTCGATTCCACCACGCAATGATCCATCACAATCGCACCCATTCCAACCAATACATTATCGTGTATCGTGCAACCATGTACTAAAGCATTATGTCCAACAGAAACGTTATTTCCTATTACGGTCGCAGCCTTTTGATAGGTACAATGAATCACCGCACCATCTTGGATATTTACTTTATTTCCAATGGTAATAAAATTCACATCACCACGCACAACTGCGTTAAACCAAACACTGCATTGATTGCCCATCTTCACCTGACCAACTACCGTTGCATTTTCTGCGAGGTAACAATTTTCTCCGAATTCAGGCATTACACCATGCACCGGTTTTATTAAAGCCATAATTTAATTTTTATCAAAGGTAAAAAATAAAAAAGCGCTGCACGATATTCGTACAGCGCCTTTCTTACATGCTAATTATAATTTTTGAATTGCACCTGTTGCTACTTCATTTCCAGCAACTAAACGGAAATGATATAAACCAGTTGCATATCCTGTTAAATCAATCGTTATTTGATTATCACCAAGATTTACATTTTTTACATTTTCTGTTTTGATAATACGACCTGCATTATCAACGATTTCCATTCTTACTGTATTCAACTTTCTCAAATAAAACGGAATCACTGCGAAGTTAGAAGCAGGATTTGGATAAGCATTTACCGCTACAATGGAAGCATTGTTTTCATTCACTGCTGTTGCTAAATCATATTTAATCTGCGCTGCTGAAGCACTTGCTTGTATATCGGCTAATTCACTACCACAAATCAATGCAAAGGCAACAGTTACTGAATCTCCACCCGCAATGGTAAAAGGACCTGTTGAAACAACATCAATAACATCGTTACCAGTACCTGTTCCGCCTGCAGTTGCACGAGGTGTAGAAAGCGTTGTGAATTTTTCTGTTTCATCATATCCGTCTGATAAATCAACTCCACCGCCACCACCGGTAACATTATCTACCGCATAATGATTAAAGCCAGCATTGTTCGTTAATAATTTAATACCTGCATAAAATCCACCAGCATCCGTGCAATATGCATAACCCATTTTTAAAGCTGCATCTTCATCTACTTTATTATTCGCATACGTTTGAATATCCCAGTCAGAGAAAATACCTGCCCATAAGTTCGTTAAGGCAGCACCGTTATTCTTAATTGTGTATTCGAATATATGATATTTCGAGTCTGGCGCATTAATCCATGATAGCGTCCTGTATCTCATTGATAAGTTATGCGGAGTTGCAGCTACTGCATCATTGAATTTACCATAGGTATCAAAGTCAGACCATATCGGAGGATCATTTCTTTGGATTGTTTGCGTAGAGGCAAAATCTTCATCCGTAGCCCCACCTGTTGCACCACGAACATTATCTGAAACCCCTGAAGAGGTACCTACCATAAATCCGGTTTCATAGGCAACCGTACCACCATTCATATAGTCAAATCCTAATCCTTCTGTCTGACCAGTTCCATTGTAACAAATCCTTCCTTTACTCGAATTAGTTGTAAAAATATCATTCATCGTGATATTCAAATAATCAACATTCACCGTTTTAGTAAATGTTTGCGTCGAAGTATAGGCTCCATCTACAAATGTTAAGGTAAAAGTGATTAATGTATTTTGAGGCGCATTAGCGTTAATTTTAACTGTAAATGGATCTGGATTATTATTTACCGTTGCTAGTGTACCTAAAACACCAATTGTTGTATTATTATCAAGTATTGTCACGTAGGTAGATGTTGTAGATAAGGTAACCGTTAATGCAGTTGTTGGTGATAAATAATTGGTATAATCTCCAGTTATGCGAAGCGTATCATTTACTACAAAAACATTATCATTGTTATCGACAGTTACAATGTTATTTGCTCTTACAGATGGGCCTGTTTGAGTTAATGCTTTATATAGATTAATTCGACCATTTCCTAATTTTGCTTGGTATCCACTATTAGCAGCAACACCATAAATATTATCACAAGTAATTCTTAACTGCTCTCCAACTTGTAATCCAGTAAATGTAGGGTTCTGTGATTTAATAATTGCGGCACATCCAGCAGCAATTGGTGATGCCATGGATGTTCCACTGTAGCTCGTATAGGAGTTATCATAAACCGTTGAGAAGATATTATTTCCTGGAGCACATACATCGATATACGTTCCGTAGTTGGAGAAACTAGCTTTTGAATCATTCGTATTGGTAGCTGCTACACACAAGGCATTCGGATAGGCCGCTGGGAAAAATTCCACACTCGAATTATTATTTCCTGCAGCTACAACGACTAAACAGTTCTGGTTGTTTGTTGCATAGTCAACAATGTTTTGTCCGAATGAGCCACCACCTGCACCGCCCCATGAGCAGTTGATAATTTGACAACCTGCATCGGCAGCGTAAGCAATTCCTTCATACGCTTTTGTTAACGCACCTGTTGCATCCGCAATTTTTACGGGCATGAATTTGCATTTAAACCCAGGACCCGCAACACCAACGTTATTATCGGTTACTGCATCTGCACATCCAGAAACATGACTACCATGATCACAGGTACCACATGTACCTACCTGCGCATCATTATCATTTTCGCCCACATCCCATCCTGTAAAGTTATCAATGTACCCATCATTATCATCATCAACACCATTGATTGGATCATTATAATTATGTTTAATGTTAGCTGCTAAATCTGGATGGTCAGTATCGGTACCCGTATCGGTAATACCAATAACTACGTTTGTATCTCCTTGCTGAACACCCCATGCGTCAAACAATTTTATTTTTGCAAGAAACCATTGAGACCCTTGTTGTGGATCGTTCGGAGTATAAGCTACTACTTTCGGTAAAAACTTTGGCTCTGCATATTCAAAAACGCCTGTTTGTAGTAATGCATTAATTGTTTTTACTAAATCTGCATTCGACTTATAATGAAATTCATAAATCAAACTTAAATCAATTAATGGCATTCCTTGTTCATTAGTAACACGTGTCGGTTTCAAATGACGAGGAAAAATTTTCGATAAAGATGCTGGATCAGCAGCATTCAATACTCGTTGAACAGCAGCTACATTAATCTGCTCGTTAGAACAAGATGCTCGGTACTGGTCTTTTACTTTAAGAATAATTGTTTTAGCGATGTAATCATCAGCAGTAACATTTGTTGGCATACGATAGCTTTGTCCCGTGGTTGGTACACCTGCCGTAACCGTTGTTAGCGTTAGTAGTAAACCAGCCGCTAATAGTTGTAAGGATTTAATCATAAATTTTGGTTCGTGTGCTACGAAGATAAAAAAATCAAGGTATTAAACAACCAAATTTAGTGACCAATCCAAACCAACTTTTTAATCACAACTAGGCGAATAATGGTTACCGATTCCCAAAACGATAGGAAGCCTGTGCCTTAACAATATATTCAGCAGAACCTGTTTTATAATCAGCAGGTTGCGTAATTTTTAAGAACCTTTCTCCTTTCATCCAAATCGAAAATTTACGACTCACCCGATAATGCACCATGGCATATATCGCCTCCCCCGTTCCATAAAAGACCCCCAAATCATAACTTCCAGGTAAGTCGCTTTGATAAGCATAAAGTCGGCTATTATAGGAATCACTCTGAAATAGACTACCACGTATGGAAAAAGTATAAGGTTTTAAAAATGGTTTATAGGCAACATCAAGGTAACATAATAGTCCGTTCTCTTTTGTACTATTTTTAAGCTGATTCATATCTAAACGACCTGTAATTAGCCATCTATTCATTTCCGTTTTGACTTGAATGCGTAAAGTATTTGTACTATTCGTTGTAAGATACGTTTGTAGTCGTTCATTATTATAAATGCTTGCTTGTTTTTCTTGATGCTGAAATCGAACACCAATGACGGTAGATTTTGTAGGTGTATAATTTAACTGCATAGAATAATCATTGCCCTCAGATGGTTGATTGATTCCAAACTTTAACCAAGGGAACTTATATAAATCATAAAAAAGTGAAACCTGTATTTTTTTGCTGTAGCTATAAGTTAACCCTGAATAAAATCCATGTTCATTATTCACATGAGTATTTTCTGAAAATCCATTAGCATATAAGGAGGAGTACGATTTTGAATAGTATCGATGCAACATACTTACGGATATGTTTTTATCAATACTTGCAATGATACCATTTACAAACGCAGGACTTCCATTTTCATTCATCGCCCATTCCCCAAAATAATTGAAATTCTTTTTCGTCCCATCGTAACTAATCGATTGATTGAAGAATGTGTAGCCCTTATTTTCATAGTATTGATAGAAATCCTGAGCAGGATTAATGGGGTGATCCATCATCGTCCCTACTGCATTCCAACATAAACGCATTAACCTACAATTAATCCCACATCGAATTCCACTGCTCAATAGTTGCACGGCATTTTTGCTGTTAATTTCGTTGGAATCTCGATGCATACCATCTAAACGAAATGAATGAAAATAGGAACCCATTAATGTATCTTGATATATAGTTGCGTCTGCATTGTTATAAGATATCCAATTATCAATTTTTATTTTTTTTGATTCATATTCCCATCCAATGCCTCTACAAAATCCAAACTCCGACATTCCGTTATAATCTTTCACTCCTTGCTCTTGTTTACGAATGGTTATAATATCGGATGTTTTACCAAGCGACATTCCTTGCCAAATGACTAATCCTTGCCCTAGTTGGATTTGGTAATCACCTAAAACGATTTTTTTTATTCTTCGGATATTCCTACATGTTAGATGAAAGGAGTTAAAATCAAATCCGAATTGCTTATTCGAAACCTGAAATTTTTCTCCTCCATCTTTCTCCCCATTATAAACAAAAGTTATATTTTGGCCAATGAAGAGATTAATACCTAATGCTGTGCGATAAAGACTTCCAAAATAATTGTTCTTTTGGACACCTACTTTACTAAAAACAGGCGAAACTACTCTGCTAGTTATTTGTCCTCCACTATTCTTCCAATTAATGTATTTACATGTTGAAACTGGAAGTTCAAAATCTAAATAGGATTTTAACTTTTTCAATCGTTCTATAGTAAATTCATCTATCACTTGTAACTCTTCTAATGTATTAAAATAGCCATACTTTTTCCGGTAATCAATTAGGCTTTTTATTTCATCCACAGTAAACAATTGTGAATGCAATAACTCTTCTTCGTTTGCAAAGTTTATTTTAACGATATCAGGATTTTCAATTATCAATTGTTCAGCTCTATTAATTTTTAAATAATCCTCGGCATTGCTGTTAAATTCAATTTCCTCTAATGGCGATTGACTGTAAACTTTTCCTGCTAGTAGCAATAATATAACACCTATTCTATTTCTCATCTTAAAAACTGCTTGTTAATCCAACGAATGGAGAAAGACCTAATCCTTTTGTATATTTTGTACCAAGGTGAAACGACAAACGATTTTTTAATAAACCAACTTGCCATACAGCATTTTTATTGAATGTATCAAACCGAATTTGCAAACTAAAATCGACTACTGGAGCGTATGTAATCCCTATGTAACATTGAGCATTCGTTGGACTCATTGAAAAATCTGAATTAAAGTATATCTGCTTATTATAAGCATATCGCAGCGTTAAATCGTATTCCTTAATTCTATTTGTTGTATTTATAACGGACAAGGATATACGTGAATAAACTGAAACCGATTTGGAAAGCTGTGCTGAACCTTCTGGAGAAACTGAGATTGTTGATTGCACTTGGTAATCGTTACTATATTTTAGTGATTCATATTTTAGCAGAACACCATACGCAGCATTGGCAGCATACTTTTTCCCCACTGAAATAGCCAATTCATGGTTTGCAAATTGATTAAATCTTCTCCCATCGTATTGTAATCGGAATTGCAATTGGGAGGCAAGTTTTTTCTGCAGAAAAAAATAATTTCTTGTCAGCAACTTAATAGCTCCTGGAGAATAACAGTACAATCCCGCATGCCACAATGAATCCGGCAATAACACCACAACATTCTGCGGAAGCACCTGTGAATTGGTGGTTTCCAATTCTGAAAAAATGCCGTTCCATTCTTGATCTGCTTGAGCAAAGGAAATGGTAGGCAATAAAATTCCAACGACAATTGTCGCAATGATACTTTGTTTCATAAAAATTATTATCCCCCTTTGAAAATGGAAAGGATGTTATTCGTTAGTAAATCTTTATTTTTTAACTTTTTTCTTTGGTGCTTTATTTTCTTTCACCGCCTTTTCCATTTCACTCGCTGCTATCAACACTTTTTCTTTTAATCCGTTTTTAAAGTCGGATACTTTCTTTAACAACTTTTTATCTCCTGTACTTAAAATTTGAGCTGCTAGAATTCCTGCATTTTGAGCAGCATTCAATGCCACCGTAGCAACTGGAACTCCATTAGGCATTTGTAAAATCGACAAAATAGAATCCCATCCATCAATACTATTACTCGATTTAACTGGGACACCAATCACCGGCAATGGTGTTACAGATGCTACCATACCAGGTAAGTGTGCTGCTCCACCTGCTCCTGCAATAATTACTTTAATTCCTTTTTTATCTGCTTGCCTCGCATAATCAAACATGCGCTCAGGGGTGCGATGTGCAGAAACGACTGTCATTTCATAGGCCACCCCAAAGTGATCAAGTATAGCAGCTGCTTCTTGCATAACTGGTAAATCACTATTACTTCCCATGATGATTCCTACTGATGGCTTATTCATATTGCTAATATTATCGGGTTAAAACTTTTATTTTTTGCTGTACTGTTCTTGCTTTATTAATTGCGCCTTCTAACGTTTTATCTAAAATCGTTACATGTCCCATTTTACGCATGGGCTTGGTTTCTTTTTTTCCGTACAAGTGCACATATACACCTGCGTTAGTCATCGCTTCTTGTATACCATCGTAATGCGCTTCTCCTGTATGTCCTTGCTCACCCAATAAATTAATCATCACCGAAGGCATAATAATCGAAGTATCTCCCAATGGCAATCCCATTATCGCACGTAAGTGTTGCGCATATTGCGAGGTAATGTTTCCTTCGATAGTTTGATGTCCGCTATTATGTGGCCTTGGCGCAATTTCATTCACTAGTACTTCTCCACTTTTCGTTACAAACATCTCTACTGCTAAAATACCTACCATTCCAGTTTTCTCAATCACCTTTCTTGCAATCGCAATTGTTTTTTCTTTTATCTCATCACTAATTCGTGCAGGACTACATAAAAACTCTACAAGGTTAGCATCTGGATTAAACTCCATATCCACCGGAGGATAATGAACGACCTCCCCAGCATTGTTTCTTGCAACTATTACTGCAATTTCACATTCAAAATCAACCAGCTTTTCTAAAACGCTTGGTGCATCAAAAGCATTTACTAAATCATCAGCACTCTTCATCTTCATCACTCCTTTCCCATCATAACCGCCCTTTCTCAACTTCAAAATTGCAGGAAACTCTCCAGTAAATTCTTTCAAATGTTCTTTGTCTTGAATCAATTTGAAATCTGCCGTTGGAATATCATGCGAAGCAAAAAATTCTTTTTGAATTCCTTTATCCTGCACCATTGCTAATATTTGAGGTTGCGGATAAACCAAAACTCCTTCTTGCTCCAACCGCATCAAAGCATGAATATTTACATGCTCAATTTCAATCGTTAAAAGATTCACCTTTTTACCAAACTGATAAACGGTTTCCTCATCCCGAAAATTACCACACTCAAAGTGCTCCGTTAAATATTTACAGGGGGCGTTTGGGTCAGGATCCAATATAGCCGTTGAAATATTCAAATTAATCGCCTCTTGAAGCAGCATTCGCCCAAGCTGA
>JBJTMY010000161.1:0-11920 GCA_046073825.1 Bacteroidota bacterium | reverse complement strand
TCAACCTGCACAACCAACATTAACATGTTACCAATCAGCAAGCTTCAATACTACTTCATGTCAATGGGATGTAACAGGAACACAACCTGCACAACCTACAATAGCATGTTATGAAACGGCAACGTTTAATAATACTACATGTTCATGGGATGTAACAGGTTCACAACCTGCCCAACCTACTGGTTTGCTTTGTTACCAAACGTCAAACTTTAATACAACTTCTTGTTCATGGGTTGTAACGGGTACACAACCTGCACAACCAACATTGGCATGTTATGAAACGGCAACGTTTAACAATACTACATGTTCATGGGATGTAACAGGAACACAGCCTGCACAACCTACTATTACTGCTTCGGGTGCAACAACTTTCTGCGCTGGAGGTTCTGTAACATTAACATCGAGCTATGCTTCTGGTAATGTTTGGAGTAATGGTGCAACTACAGAATCAATAACAGTATCGGCATCAGGAAGCTATACAGTTACTACCGCAGTGAGTGGTTGTAACTTAACTTCTTCTGCAACTGTTGTAACTGCTAATGCATTGCCAAACGTAAGTATCTCAGGTTCATCTTCCTATTGTATAGGTGGAAGCACAACATTAACAGCTAATGGTGCTTCTTCTTATGTATGGTCTGATAATTCAACAGGTACATCATTAGTAGCTTCTGCAGCTGGAACTTATTCAGTAATTGGAACCGACGCCAACGGATGTTCTAATACTGCTTCTCTATCAGTAACAGAAAACGCATTGCCTACTGCTGCTATCAGCGGAGCTTCTGCCATCTGTGCTGGTTCTTCTGCTACATTAACTGCTTCTGGAGGTGTTTCTTATTTATGGAGTGATGCATCAACAAGTGCAACATTATCTGTAAATGCAGCAGGTACATATACTGTTACAGTAACGGATGCGAACGGATGTTCTGCTTCTGCATCTCATACAGTTTCAGTAAATGCGCTTCCTACAGCACCAACAGTATCTGCATCAGGCGCAACAACTTTCTGTGCTGGAGGTTCTGTAACATTAACTTCTGATTATGTTGGAGGGAATACATGGAGCAATGCAGCTACTACCGACGCAATTACTGTTTCAACTTCTGGTTCTTATACAGTAACCTACACGGATGCTAATGGTTGTACAGCAACTTCAGCAGCAACTGTGGTGGTAGTCAATACAGCATCGGTTGCTATTACAGGAAACGCAACTTATTGTGCTGGTGGTAGCCAAACATTAACAGCTACTGCAACTCCTGCAGCAGTTAGTTATGCTTGGTCGTTAAATGGTTCTCCTTTAGCTTCTACAACAAATACAGTTTCTGCAAATGCTGCTGGTACTTATACGGTAGTTACAACAGATGCTAACGGTTGTACTGCAACAGCAAACAAAGTAGTTAATCAAGCAGCTGTATTTACAGTGGGTGTTACTTCAAGCTGTTCAACATGGTTTGTAGGTAATAGCACCACATTAACAGCTACTCCTTCTATTTCTGGTTCATTTACTTATAGCTGGAATGGTGGATTAGGAACGGCTGCAACAGCAACAACTTCTACAGCAGGTAACTATACAGCAACAGTTACTGATGCTTATGGTTGTACTGCAACAGGTTCATTCGCAGTAGCGGGTGCTCCTTTAAGCGGAACTTATACAACAGGTTCTAATGCTTGTGGTAGCTTCGGTACGTTAAAGAATGCAATTGATCATTTAAATGCTTACGGAGTAAGTGGTCCAGTAACTATTAATGTTGGTGGAAATGAAACGGCTCCTGCTGGTGGTTATGCAATCACAGCTACTGGTACTTCCACAAATACGATTACCATCAATGGTAACAGCAAAACAATTACTGCATCCAATGCATTAACTGTTGGAAGTATCAACGATGCGATTTTCAAAATTATTGGAGGTGACTATATCACTATCCAAAACTTTACGATGTTAGAAAATGCAGCAAACACAATCAGTGCTACTGCAGCAACTAACAACATGACAGAATTTGGAGTTGCATTATTCTACGCAGATACTACAAATGGTGCTCAATACAACACGATTAAGAATAACACGATTACTTTAAATCGTGCTTACTTAAATACCATTGGGGTTTATTCAAATACGCGTACTTCTTCAACAGCTATGACTTCAGCTGCTGATGCAACTACTGCGAACGGATCGAATAGCTACAATAAAGTGTATAGTAATACAATTAATAACGTTAATTACGGTATCGTATTCATTGGATCAAAAAATATTGTTGCAATGGATTATGGTAACGAGTTAGGAGGTGCTGCTGCTGGTCAAGGTAATACCATTACCAACTGGGGTGGTGGTTCATCATTATCCAGTTATTCTTCTTTAACGGCTAATAACTATTGTATCTTCAGTAATCATCAGTTAAATAATACTATTTCGAGAAATACAATTACCAGTGCTGCTTTAGCTCAGGGTCCTGTTGCGGGTGGTATCTTGGTGAACTACTCTACAACTGTACCTTCTGCAGTAACAACTACTACTGATATTAACTATAACTCGGTAACGGTTACTAACGCTGCAACTACTGCTGCAACAGGTGGTGTGATTGGTATCAACACGCAAGGGATTTCTACTTTATTACCTACTGCAACTATTAACATTACTAATAATACTGTTTCTGGTTGTACTTTAGGTGGTACTGTTGCAACTTCAATTGGTTTAACAGGTATTACGAACTTATCATTAGTTGGTACTGTTAACATCAATAACAACACGTTAACCAATAACCAGATTAACTCAACTGCGGGTGTTTTAACGGGTTCATTAGCGTTAATTCAAAACTCTGGTGCTAGTACTACCATGAATATTAATGATAATATTATTACAGGTAACGCGATTACTACACCAACAGCTACTAGTGCTTTAATTACTGGTATCTACAACAGTGGTGCAGTAGGTACATTAAATATTTTACGTAATACGTTAAACACGTTTGCAACTAAATCAACTACTGGACAATTCCAGGGTATCAGTAATAATGCTGGTGCGGTTGTAACTGCTTTAAATATTTCGGATAACAAGTTAGGTAACTCTACATCTGCTTTATTTACAGCAAATGGTACAGCTGCTAATACTGGAGCATTCTATGGTATTTATGCAACAACGGGTTCTGCAACTTGTGCGGTAACATTTAATGGTAACCGTATTGGTGGTAACATTACTTATAATGTAGCTTCTACTGCAACTCAATATTATTTCTATAATAGTATTGGTGCTACAAGTTCTACAGAAACAATTACGAATGACTCCCTTACTATTCCTTCAGGGGTGAATACATCTGGAACAGTTTATATGTTCTACATATATAACTCTACTCCTAATGCAACGGTATCGGGTAACTACGTAAATGGATTTACGCGTTCTCATGCAACAGCAGGTGCTTCAATGTATGTGATGTACAATTCAACAGGTACAACTACTCCAGTAGCTGGAACAGTACACAATGTATTTAATAACCAGTTCTTAAATATCAACAACGGGGTAAGTACTTCTTCTTACATCTATGGTCTTTATTATTCTGGTTACGGACAAACATGTAACATGTACAACAATACCATCAATGGATGGTCTGAAACGTTGTTAGCTGCTGGTTACGGATCTATCTATGCGTTATATCCTTACTACTATCCAACAACTTTCAATATTTATAATAATACCATTAATGGATTAACAATTAACTCTACTGCAAATGCTACTACTTCTACAACAGCAAGTAATATTTACGGTATGTACCATTATTTGTATTATTCATCAACTGCTAACGTTTACGGTAATACGTTTAGTAATTTCAATACTAACTTAACAACAATGGGCTCAACTACCACTTATCATGGAGTTGCGGCAATGATGTTATATTATACTGGTAGTGTAAGTACAGCTATTACCAATGTGTACAAGAATCGTATTTTCAACTTGAATACGAAAGAATCGAATGCGTATGCATTTGCAACAGGTATCCGTACAAACTATAACTACTACGGTGGTGATGTTCGTATTCATAATAACATGATTGGTGGTTTATCTGCGGTTTCTGCTACGGGTGTTTCTCCAGTTAATGGTATGGAGTTAAATGTTTGGGGAACTAACTATGCTGTAAACCTTGATATCGCATACAATACGATCTTATTAGATACGATTGCAGGTGGTACAGGTGCTGGTTTCTCTGGTATCTATGCGAACCCTACTTATGCGAAAATGATTTTGCGTAATAATATTATTGTTACGAAAGGTATCGCAAATGCAACGGGTAAGAACGTAGCTTTACGTTTTAACTCTACAACGTACACAAACTACAGTACTTTATCTAATAATAATATCTTCTATGCAGGAACAGCATCAGGTACAAACTATATTTTCTCTGATGGTACAAACAATGCACAAACATTATCTGCATTCCAAGCATTAGCAAACATCTCTCCTCGTGAAACAAATTCATACACAGAAGATGTTCCTTTTGTAAGTACTGCTCGTTATTCAAGTTACAATGCAAACAACTGGTTACATATTAATCCATCAGTTGCTACCTTTGTAGAAGGTGGTGCGAAAGCAGGTTTACCTTATACAGAAGACATTGATGGAACTACAAGAAGTTTATTAGGTCCAGATATCGGTGCGGATGAAGGAAACTTCACTGGTTTATTACCTTCTGTATCTTCTATTACTGCTTCTCCTGCTACAGGACAATGTACTGCGGTTAACCATACGGTTACGGTAGTGGCTAGTGCGTCTGTAACTAGTGCAACGTTAAACTATTCTTACAATGGTGTTGCTCAAACAGGTATTGCTATGACAAGTTCAGGATCTAATACATGGACAGCTGTAATTCCTGCAGCTACTTCCCCATTAGATGCAAACGTAACTTGGTCTGCAACAGTAACTACTGGTACTTACAGTACAACAGTGTCTGGTACAGGCTACCAAGACGCTTATTTATTATCGAATACATTAACAGCAACTGTGTCTCCAAATGCAGTTTGTTTGGGTGGTTCTGTTAATTTAAATGCGTATATCGGAAGCTCTGCAGCGGCTCCTACTACTTATGCATCATGTACTGCTACATCAACATCTGATGAGGAGATTTTGGGCGTAACATTAGGAACAATGTCGAACTCTTCTATTTGTGGTACGGTTGCTCCAGGTGCTGGTTCAACTGCGTATATGTACAGTAACTATACTACTAGCGTTCAGGCTCCTCTATTAATTGCAGGAAGCACGGTAACAGGTAGTGTTACTGCAGGATATTGTGGAACTAGTTCTTATAGCAACATTATTGTTGTTTATATTGACTGGAACCGTGATGGCGACTTTGCAGATGCTGGTGAAAATGCATGGACAAGTGCTTATGGAACGAAGACTTTCCCAAGTCAGGTAATTCCATTCAGCATTACAGTTCCTACCACTGGTATTTCTTATGGTAGAACACGTATGCGTGTCGTAATTAACGAGTCTTCTTCTGCTCCTGCAACAGGAACCTTCACTTATGGTGAGGTTGAAGATTATATCGTAAGTATTGCAGGTGGTAACGGATTTACTTATACTTGGTCTGATGGTACATCCAACGTATTTACTGGAACAGGTTCTTATACTCCTCCAGCTGCGGCTAACATGTCGTTATCAGTAACAGGAGTTGATCCTAATGGTTGTATATTGTACTCTACTCCAGTAGCATTAAACGTAAGTGCGGTACCTTCTGCCCCAACAGCTACAGCAAGTTCACAGTGCGGTACGGGTACACCAAAAATCAAAGTAAGTGGTGCAGCTGCTGGAACTGGTTATAACTGGTACTTAGCTGCGTCAGGTGGTTTGCCAATTCAATCAGGTGCTACTGATTCATTAAGCAATTACTCAATCAGTACTACCACTACTTTCTATGTTTCTACTCAGATGACGACTTCTCCTTATTGCGAAAGTCCAAGAACTGCGGTAGTAGCAACAGTAGTTATTCCTGATGCTGTATCTATTACAAGCAGCGGAAATAACATCTGTCCGAATACTTCAGTAACGTTAACAGCGAACCAGACTGGTACTACTAACACTTACGTATATACGTGGAATGGTGTTGGTGTAAGTCCTACAACTGGTTCATCTGTAACCGCTACACCAACTTCTGCTGGTGCAACGGTTTACAACGTAACAGCGGTTGATACTGCATTAGGTTGTGTAACTACTGCTTCTATTAGTGTAACTTCTATCACACCTCCTTCTATTTCTGGTTATTCAGCTACACCTTCTACAGTTTGTGCTGGAGAGCCGTTAACATTATTAGGAACAACTACAGTCATTACTTCTGGTCCTCAAACAGCACCAGATTATACTGCACAAGGTAATCCTTCGTTCTCCTCTACATCTGACGAAGAAATTTGGAATGTAACATTAGGTACCATCAACAATACTTCAAATTGTGCAACAGTTGCTCCTGGTCCAGGATCTGTAAATAGTTCTTATAGTAACTATACTACATCGGTTGCTGCTGCAACAATAACGGCAGGTCAAACTTATAGTGCTTCTGTAACAGTTGGTTATTGTGGAACAAGTTCGTACTCAAACATCGCTTGTATGTTTATTGATTACAATCGTGATGGTGACTTCTTAGATGCTGGTGAAACAGTATGGACGAAAGCGTATGGTACTTCTCTGTTTACAGGAACTGCGTATCCTTTCAATGTTACTGTGCCAATGACGGCAACCCCAGGGGTAACACGTATGCGCGTGGTATTAACGGAGTCTTCGACTGCTCCAACTCCAGCTCAATCTGGATCATGGGGTGAAGGGGAAGATTACTTAGTAAATATCTTAGCTCCAGGTCAGGCAGCAGGTTCTTATACTTGGTCATGGTCGGATGGTTCTTCGGTTATTTCTACTTCAAACACCGTTTCTGTTAGTCCAACAGTTCCTACAACGTATACAGTGTCTGCAACGGATCCTGCTACAGGTTGTATTTCTACGGCTACAGTAACTCCAACAGTTAATCCGTTGCCAGCTGCGCCTACAGCTACTGGTTCCGTACAATGCGGAGCTGGTATTCCAACGGCTTCTGTAGCTTCTAACAGTGGATTATCAACTCCTCAATTCAACTGGTATAATGCATCCTTAAATGGAACATTATTACAAGGTCCTCCAGCGAACTCAGGTCCATTAGCAACTGTGTACACCAACAACTTCAGCAGTGCTTCTGCTTTAGGTGGCGCTACAGTAAGTGGTAACGGATCAGTAACTGGTGGTTATATGCAATTAACTCCAAACGTTACAAGTAATTTAGGAGGATTAACGATTCCGGCAAGCGGATCAAATGCTGCTGCTTATCAGGTTGACTTTAAAATTTACACTAGTGCTGCTGCAGGTTCTGGAGCGGATGGTATGAGCTATAGCTTCGGTGACGATGCTAGTGCAACTACTACCGTTATCAATGCTGAATACGGTTCAGGAAGTAAATTAGCGATCGGATTTGATACGTACGATGCAGCAAGTACTGCTAACGGTCAGGGTATCCGTTTAATGTATGGAAATACAGTTAACAATCCTGGTATTACAGTAGGTACTAATGGTGTATTAGCTTATTCTACCAACGTAGCTTGGACAGGTGGTACATGGGTGCCAGTTCAAATCTCTATTAGCAACATTGGTAAATTAACCATGACGGTGAATGGAGTAACCGTATTTAATAATGTTGCATTACCTGCAGCGTATTTAAGTGCGAACAAAGCGAACTGGAAACATGTATTCAAAGGACGTACAGGTGGTGTATCTCAGATTCATGGAGTTGATGATGTGACAATTCAACAGTCAGGTCCAACAGCGGGATATACATCTTACAATAGTTCGATTACAAGTACAACTACTTTCTATGTTTCTGAACAAAACGGAACCACTGGATGTAACTCCGTACGTACACCAGTAGTTGCTACGGTTAACCAACCTGACTCAGTAGCGGTATCTGCTACGGTTGCTTCTACAAACAACTGTTTAGGAACAACGGTAACATTAACAGCTGCGAATACAGGAACAACAAATACGTATAATTACACTTGGAATGGTGGAACATCAAGTGGTATTTCTACTCCACAAACAGGTTCTACAATTACAGTGACGCCAACAGCAGCAGGAACATATACTTATACAGTAACTGCCAATGATGCAACTGCGGGATGTAATTATACTAACTCAGTATCTGTTACAATCAACGCTAATCCTTCTATCGATTCTATCTCTGCTACGCCAAGTACTATTTGTGCGGGTGATTTAGTAACGTTAAGAGGATATACAATGTCAGCTGGTCCTCAAACTCAACCTAACTATACAGCGCAAGGTAATCCTTCATTCTCCTCTACACTTGATGAAGAAATCTTCAATGTAACTTTAGGAACATTGAATAACACTTCAACATGTTCATCGGTTGCTTCAGGTCCAGGTTCAGTATTGAGTTCTTACAACAACTATACAACGTCAGTAGCAGCTCCAACTTTAGTAGCTGGTCAGACGGTGAACGCTTCGGTAACGGTAGGTTATTGTGCAACAAGTACCTACTCAAACATCGCACGTATGTTTATTGATTACAATCGTGATGGTGACTTCTTAGATGCAGATGAAATTGTTTGGACAAAAGCATATGGTACTTCCTTATTAAGTGGTACTGCTTATCCATTCACAGTAACAATTCCAGCAACTGCAACTCCAGGTTTAACTCGTATGCGTGTTGTATTAATTGAGTCATCTACAGCTCCAACTCCTGCTCAAACAGGATCATGGGGTGAAGGGGAAGATTACTTAGTAAACATTATCGGATTAGGTAATGGTGGTGCATCTACAACTTGGGCATGGTCTCCAAATGGTGCTACTACAAACATTACTACTGTAAACCCTACTACTACTACTACTTACACTGCATTAGCAACTAACGCTGCTGGATGTACGACAAGTAACAACGTGACTGTTAACGTAAATCCATTACCTGCTGCACCAACTGCAGTGGATAATACCGTTTGCGGATTCAACATGGCGAACGTAGCGGTAACAAGTAACACAGGATTTACTACTCCTGTTATGAACTGGTACTTAGATTCAATTGGAAATACATCTCAGTTGACAGGTCAATCTGGATTATCATTAAATGCTTACTATTTAAGTTTAACAGATACCTTCTATGTATCTGAATCAAATGCAACCACAGGATGTAAGAGTCCTAGAACTGCGGTTATTCAGAATGTAACGCAACCAGATGCTGTAACAGCAAGTTCATCTTCAAACAGCATTTGTTTACCAGGAGCATCTATTAACTTATCTGCTACACAAACAGGTTCAACGAACAACTACACTTATAGTTGGACAGCAGTTCCTCCGGTAGGATCTGGTTTATCAGGTGTTGTGATGGGTCCTGTAACTACATTATTCTCTAACGACTTCTCAAATAGCACATTGCCTTCAAACGTAACAGTTACTGGTAATGCTTCTATTACAGGTGGTGTATTGCAAGTTACTCCAAACTTATTATCACAAACAGGCGGTGTAAAAATCGTGGCTGGTGGTAATGCAGCGGATACAATTGCAGTAGATTTCGACTTGATCGTTCCACAAAATGGTGCTGACGGAGTAAGCTATAGCTACTCAAATGATGGTGTTGCAACAGTGGATGCGAACATGAACGCAGAGAACGGAACAGGTTCTAAATTAAAATTAGGATTCGTATCTTATACAAACGGTACTTCAACAAATGGTATTTACTTAATGTATAACTGTACAACGAACGAACAAACACCAACAACTTCGGGAGTATTAGCGTACTCATCAAATGTTTCTTGGAGAGGTTCTGCATCGCCAGTACACGTTGCATATACAGTTGGTTCAACTGGATTATTCAACTTGTCATTAAATGGAACACCAATCTTTACGAATGTACAATTACCTGCATCGTATGTTTCATCTAACAAATCTAGCTGGTATCATATCTTTAAAGGACGTACAGGTGGAGTATCTGAAGAGCATTCAATTGACAACATGGTAGTGAAGGTTGCACAAATTCAATCTTCTCCAACACCAGGTCAAAACTTAACAATTACTCCAACAGTAGCTGGTACTTATACTTACCAAGTTACAGCAACAGACGGTGGATGTAATGCAATTTCTACAGTAACAGTAGTGGCAAATCCTCCAGCAGCACCAATCAGTGCAGGAGCAGATGTGTCAGTATGTGAAGGTGGAAACGTTAATTTAAATGCTGCAAGTGCTGGTTTAATTCCAACATTACGTTTCACTGAAATCAGTATTCAGGCGATGTTAACATCAGGTGGTTATAATGGAGTATTACCTTCATGGTTCCCAGCTGCTGGTAACTCTTCTGGTAACGATTTAATTGAGATCACTAACTTAGGATTATCGAATACTTATCCAGAAGGAGTAACATTCGAACAATGGACATCATCAACAGCTACAGCTCCTGCACAATCATTCGTGGTGCCAGCAGGTGCAAGCATGATGAACCCAGGTTCAACATTGTTCATCCAGTGGGGATCTCCATTAACAAACGATTTAACGCATAACTACTATTCATTCGGTCAATCATCTTATGACCAATATTCATCAGGTGTAGCTTATGGTTATATCTTGAAGAAAAATGGTGTTATCATCGATGCGGTAGCAACAAACGGATTTACCTTCCCTGCTGTTGCTGGTGTAACCAGTGCAGATTGGAGTGGAACAATTCCATCAAACTCTGGATTAACAGGAGTTCAGTTATATGCTGATGATAACAATACGGCTAGTTCTTGGAGAGTAACTAACTCTTCTACAGCTCCTACTTCTTATGGTACTATGAATGCAGGTGTATCGGCTAACCTTCCTTCAACAGGAAATGTTACTTGGACATCTATCCCTAGTGGATTCACAGGTACTTCTGCAAGCGGAACATTTGGTCCAATTAACGCTACTACTTCATTCGTAGTATTGTTCGATAATGGAACATGTCAAAGTACAGATACAGTAGTTGTTACTCCGGTTTCAACTCCTCCGACTCCAGTTATTGTTAGCAATAAAGATTCAATCTGTATTACAGGTTCTGCAGTTTACACCAATACAACAGCTGCAACCGTACAAGGTGTTGCATTACAATGGCAGTCTTATGATGTAGCAACAAGTACTTGGGTAGATATCGCAGGTGCAAATGCTGCAACATATACTACTCCAACGTTTGCTCCAGTATTAGGTGATACCGTAGTTTACTATCGCTTAAAAGCAGGTTGTACAAACATTGAGTACTCCAATGTAGATACCTTACAAATTTCATTACCATATATTACTTCTACAACAGGAGCAACATTATGCGGTGCACAAAATGCAACAGTATCTGCAGTTGGTAATGGAACTATGAACTGGTACACTGGTTCAACTGGTGGTTCTCCAGTAGTAACAGGAAATCCTGCAACTTACTATGCAAATGGAACTCAGATTTTATGGTTACAAGCGAACGTTGGAACCTGTGCGAATGCAGGTGGTCGTCAGCCGGTAACTGTAATTGTGAACCCTTCTACACCAGTTACAATTACTTCAACGGCAGCTGCAATTTGTCAAAATCAGTCAGCTACCTTAACAGCATCTAGTACAGATACTGCTTACGCTTATACTTGGAATGGTGGATTAGGAACGGGAGCTACTGTAACTGTTTCTCCAATGTCTACAACTACTTATAATGTTTATGCATACAACGCAACTACCGGTTGTGGATCTACGCAATCATATACAGTAACGGTGAACATTCTTCCAACAGCTCCAGTAATTACTGCATCAACAGCGGTATTATGTCCAGGTAATGCAACTACATTAACGGCAACATCGATTGTAAATGGACCTCAAACAGATCCAGGTTCATCGGCTGGTAACCCGGCATTCTCATCAACTGCTGATGAA
>JBJTMY010000160.1:0-4359 GCA_046073825.1 Bacteroidota bacterium | reverse complement strand
ATTTTTACGAAATATTAGGTTTAAAAAAAGGCGCAACAGATGATGAAATAAAAAAAGCCTACCGCAAAACTGCCATGAAATTTCACCCAGATAAAAATCCAGGTGACAAATCTGCAGAAGATAAATTTAAAGAGGCAGCTGAAGCATATGAAATATTAAATGACCCTGATAAAAAGGCACAATATGACAGATTCGGACATAATGCCTTCAATCAGGGAAGAGGTGGCGGTGGAGGTTACAGTGGCGGCGGTATGAATATGGACGATATATTCAGTCAGTTTGGTGATATTTTCGGAGGTGGTGGGAATCCGTTCGAAGGATTCTTTGGCGGCGGCGGTCGAGGAGGAAGAACGAGAACGGTAAACAGAGGAAGCAACCTGCGTATTAAAGTAAAGCTTACGCTAGAAGAAATTTTAAATGGGGTTGAGAAAAAGATAAAAGTAAACAAAGCGATTTCGTGTAACACCTGTGGCGGATCGGGGGCACAAGCGGGGAGCGGATCATTTAGCACCTGCGGCACGTGTAAAGGTTCAGGACAAGTAAAGCGGGTAACGAGTAGTTTCCTTGGTCAAATGCAAACCATTACCACCTGCCCTACTTGTAATGGCGATGGACAAACAATCGTAAATAAATGTAAGGCATGTAGTGGGTCGGGAACGCAGCAATCAGAAGAAGTAATCAGTATTCAAATTCCTGCTGGTGTTGCTGAGGGAATGCAACTCAATGTACAAGGAAAAGGTAATGCCGCAGAACGAGGAGGAATTCCTGGAGATTTATTAGTAATTATTGAGGAAATTGAACACCCACATTTAGTAAGAGATGGCGATCATCTAATACATGATTTATATGTGAGTTTTATTGACGCCACTTTAGGAACATCAGTAGAAATACCAACGTTGGATGGAAAAGCAAAAATTAAGATTGATGCTGGAACACAAGGAGGAAAAGTTTTGCGTTTAAAAGGGAAAGGACTTCCATCGGTGAACAGCCATTATAAGGGTGATTTATTAGTTAATATTAACGTATGGACACCGCAGCAACTTAGCTCTGACGAGAAAAAGACCTTAGAGAAATTGAGAGAGAGTGAAAACTTTAAACCTAACCCTGGAAAGGGAGACAAAAGTTTTTTTGAAAGGATGAAAGAATATTTTCATTAACCTGAAAAGCGAAGACAACCTCTTCGCTTTTTTTATTTACGTTCAATTAATGGCAAGTTAAGATCGCTGGCAATCGCTTCTGCTGCATACTTTCCTTCGATAGTAAATGGCCAATAAAATAGACATTTGATGGCATTTGATTTTTGTATTTCTTTTATAGCTGAAATTGCTATTTTCTTCGCATATCCTTTTTTTCTATATTCTTTTAACACCAAGGCCGAGCATAAATAGATGGCTTCGTATGCTTGCCCGGGCAAGGTTTGTTCGAAGAGTTGTTTTTCATTAATTTCTTTCTTTAAAAATTGCTTCCTTGTTGCCTCCGTTGTAGGAATCAGTAAAACCCATAGAATAGGACCATCTCCAAAATCCAAATCACTTAATGTTGCTGGATGTATCGCCTGTAATCGATTTATTACCTCCTCATTGACATCCAATTGCTCAGGATCATTCCTTACGGCAAATACCTCGTCGGCTAATGCAATTAATCGTTCATAATTTGAATTCATGTTTCGAAAATAGAAATAATTAAATTAAGGAATAGGAACATCTATGTATTCATTCATTAACAACGCAACACAAAAGTTTTGTGACAATTAAAGTCAAAACATTGCAGGAATCAAATCAACTCATTTCCTTTGAATAAAAAATATGAAAACACATCAAGAGAAAATATTCAAAGCGAAAGTAGATACATTATTTATCACTCTATTATCAATCGTTTCATTCAATATTGCCATTTTTTATTTTTTTGAATTAGAAACAATAAGCAATGTAAAGTCTTCGTTATTTTATCAAATTCTATTATTTAATACTATTTCTTTTTATATTTTAATTCAGTTATTCAGAAAATGTAATTTGCCCAACCTTATATATCGCTACCAGCATGTTATTCTTGCTAACTTCTTTATTTTTCTATCTTTTCAGACATGGAAAAAAATCTATATCCACCACGACAACAATTTATTCATATTGCTGATATGCATTTTCCTCACAGCTTTAACCATGTATCAAATCAAAACCATTTTATTTCTAAAAAGATAATGATCGAAGAATCGAAAATTAAAACTGAATTAAAACTTTTAAAAATGATTCAGAAAAAAGTCCCAGCGGCACTTGACCACTTTTGTGAATGCCAGGAAAATATCGGTACCCAATCAGATATAAGACGAGCAAAGAATTTAATTAAACAAACTTTTCAAATAGAAATCGATTTATTACTTAGTAACCCAGAACATTATTTTAACGAAAATTTGAAAAAATAAAAGTCTCTGGCTTGCTTACTCTAATTTCCATAAATACATAGAGTCGGGGGTTTTGTTTTAAAAATGGATACGGTTAATGGTAAAAATATACAACCGGGTAGGCAAGCCTTCAACTTCTGACTTAAAATTATTGCGAATATTGACCGGTCACAATAGGTAATTTTACCTATTTTACATTTTTCTTTTTTAGGCCAATTTTTAAGAAAAAAATCGACACAATATACTTGTTTTCAATATTTTAGACTCTTCCACTCCAGAATAAAATCATTAATTTTGAGAAAATCGGTTTTAAAAAAATTATTTTTTGGGGTAAAAATTCGGCGTAAAACCTACCTAACATGAGAAGTTTTACCTATTTGCTAAAAATGCGATGTTTTTTGTACTTTCAACCTCTAATCATACTATATGAGAAAAATTAAACTGGACAGTGTTTTTGAAGAATATGATCATTTCGATCAACTGTCACAAGAAGATCAATTTTTACTATCTAATGCTATTGAAGCGGCCAAATCGGCCTATGCCCCCTATTCTCATTTTCATGTTGGTGCAGCAGTCATGTTGGATAATGGAGAAATTGTGAGAGGCAACAACCAAGAAAATGCAGCCTATCCATCAGGACTTTGTGCAGAGCGAGTAGCTTTTTTCTCGACAGGGGCGCAACATCCCAATGAAAAAATCAAGTCGATTGCTGTAGTAGCCTATCCAGAAGGTACTGAAGCAGGGAAGGTAGCTGTGAGTCCTTGTGGCGACTGCCGTCAAGTAATGGCTGAATACGAGCATCGTTACGGACAAAAAATCCGTTTAATTATGCAATCGGGGAATGGAAAATTCATTGTTTCTGAAAGCGTAAGTAGCTTATTGCCTTTTGCCTTTGATGCTGAAAGCATGAAATAGGGATTTTTCGCTCTTATTTTCGATGGTTTATATTTCAGTTTACCTTATTTTTGCGGCATCATGGAAACAACCACATCGAAAGGTAAAAAGAGTAAACCTAAATACAGCAAAGAATTATACCTTCAATGGTATGAGCAAATGCAAATGATGCGTCGTTTTGAAGAGCGCGCAGGGCAATTGTATGGAATGCAAAAAATCAAAGGATTTTGTCACTTGTATAACGGACAAGAAGCTGTGGTAGCAGGTGCTATTTCAGTTATGACCAAAGAAGATGCGATGATTACCGCCTATCGTGACCATGCGCATGCCTTAGGGAAAGGCGTTAGTGCTCGCGAAGTAATGGCCGAACTCTATGGTAAAATTACAGGATGCTCGAAAGGTAAAGGTGGCTCTATGCACATGTTTAGTAAGGAGCATCGCTTCTTCGGTGGACATGGGATTGTAGGAGGTCAAATTCCTTTGGGAGCTGGAATCGCATTCGCGGAGCAATATAACGGAACTAAAAATATTTGTGTTTGCTACATGGGTGATGGTGCTGTTCGTCAGGGAGCATTACACGAAGCATATAACATGGCAATGCTTTGGAAACTACCTGTAGTTTTTGTGGTAGAGAATAACTCTTACGCCATGGGAACAAGTGTTGAAAGAACATCGAACGTCACAGAACTTTATAAATTAGGATCTGCTTACGACATGCCTTCTTTTCAAGTGGATGGAATGAGCGTAGAAGCTGTGCACGAAGCCATGCAAAATGCTTGTGACCATGCACGTTCTGGCAAAGGACCTGTTTTTTTAGAAATGAAAACTTACCGTTACAAAGGACACTCGATGAGTGACCCTGCTAAATACCGTTCGAAAGACGAAGTAGAAGAATACAAATCGAAAGACCCTATAGAAGTAACAAAGCAAGTATTACTTGATAACAAATTTGCAACGTAAGCTGATATTGAAGCAATTGATAACCGCATTGCTGAAATTGTAGAAGACAGTGTGAAGTTCGCCGAAGAATCGCCTTACCCAGATGCTTCTGAACTTTACAAAGATGT
>JBJTMY010000159.1:0-5059 GCA_046073825.1 Bacteroidota bacterium | reverse complement strand
ACACCACCACCTTATTAAATTTATAAGCGGGCATATTATAACTGATAACAGGCTCAGTATATGGAATTACCGATACAATAATTCGGTTTAACTCGATTAACTTCTTTTGAATAGGTTTATCGAAAGAAGCGATATACTCATTTATGCTATTGAACCTAGGCATGACCGTTAGTAGCTGGTTGAATTAAGTCCCAGAGATTTCCGTACACATCTTGAAACACACAAACAGTTCCCCATACTTCGTGCGTGATTGGGCGTATGATTTTTACTTGATGTTGCAACAATCGATCATAATACTCCTGAAAATTATCCGTATGCAAAAACAGAAACACTCTCCCACCCGTCTGATTGCCTATACGCGACTGTTGTTCTTCGTTAGATGCCTTTGCAAGTAGTATCGATGTCTCTGTATTACCATTAGGCGCCACTCTCACCCAACGTTTCGCTTCATCGAGGCGAGTGTCTTCTAACAATACAAATCCGAGTACCTTTGTATAATATTCAATGGCTTTATCGTAATCATCGATGAGGAGGGCGAAGTGAGCGAGGTGCATGGTTTAATCGCGAATATACTTTATTTCTAAAACTTCCAGTTTATAATTATTCGGAACAATATCAAAGTCAAATAGAAATAAATTAGATTTATACTTATGTAAGTACCCCTTAATTTGAAATAAAGGGCTTGCCAATTTGCTACTATCTAAAATACAATTGTAAGTATAGGCCTCTAAATTTTTGTTTTTGAATATAAGGGATAAATCCTGTCCGGTATATTTTTTAAATTCATTATTATCAACCGCTACTACCTTAAACAAGTTACCATTTTCACAAGCATAGTTTGTATAAGCTACTTTTAGATTAACTGGATTTTTGTAGGTTAAGGAATTCAAATAGCTATCGAATATAAAAACAATAGCAAGAATTGAAATTAACAACCCAATAATTTTTAACAATGGTTTTGAATATAACATTCTAATAATCATTCTTAAGTTTTTCTTTTAATTTTTTTTGAATATCTGAATATGTAATTACACCTTTGATATTAGTTGTAAATAACAAATCGCCATTGTGAAATACTCCACGTAAGCCATGCCTATAATCTTGTTCTTTAACTTGTGTTGATGAGCCATTTATGTTAGGCGTAGCTTTGGTTAAATGACCAATAACTACGGAGTGACGCTTATTTGATTCATATAAATATATTGATAATTTTTCAACAAAAGTATCAAGAGGGAGATTTAAATCGTTCGCGGTATTACAACCATGTATTTCAATACGAGCGTCGAATGCAAATTTATTATAATTGATTGCATTCAAATCTCGTGAAAATTTAGAAAACACATACCATTCAAACCCACTAAATGTATAATATAACTCTACTGCCTTTTTAGCCAATTTACTTGAATAAAGTCCACAATTTTCATTTTTAATTAATGAAAAGTTGAGTGAATATGGTGTACCATGAGATAAAATATCAAGAGTGTGTATTGAACCATCATTTTGACTATTAATTTTATCAACTAATTGTATAGAATCCTTGATTTTAATCAACTGGCCTGTAAATTTAAAATCTTTATAACCAACAATCGTGTTTTTTGCAGCAAAGTAAAATGCACTATTATCTGATAATCCAATCTTATTTATACTTCCATCAAGATTTTCTTCTCTAGAACCACCATAAAAAATCAACCTTACCTTATTTTTGTTAATTGTATAACTACTTAAAATATTAATTAATCCTAACCCATTTAAAACTAATCCCAATTTCTTAATAAGCAACCTTTTACTGGTATTGTAAATTATCAATCCAGAACAAATCAGAAATAAATTAATACTCCCTTGGTCATTTTTTCTACTATTTAATGTTTCTTTTCCCATATTTTTTTCTCACAAAGAAAATATAGGAACTTAATTATTTAATCCAACTACAGTCCAAGTTGGATTAAATAATTTTGCATCATCTTGAATCTCTGTATTTTATAAATCCATTTTTAATTTTCTCAAATATTTCTGGGAAGTAATCATGATTTCTATAATTAATACTTTTTGAATAATTTGACTGCCAATTTTTACCTAAGTCGATATCGAATTCTTTAGAAAGGTCTTCAACCAACTTTGTGATTTCATTATTTTCATTGGTCAGTAAATTTGCATGATAAATACCATATATCAATTGCACAAATTCAGTTTTGTTTTTCCCTATCCAGTTGAATTTAGCTTTTTGTCTTATAATATTATTTTGAGTTTTTTGAATTTGAATAGAATTGGGATTAGGATTATCTTTGAGTTTCAATAAAAACTCCAACATTTCACCCAAATTAAATATTGAGCCATTCATGCCATAATGTTCACATAGGAACCTTTTTAGTGCCAAATCTCTAATTAGCATTTTTATAATTTGAGAATTATTTTGGCTGTCAATTAAAAGCTCATTTCCTAAAATGTATCTTCCATTATGAGATATTTCAATCTTTAATAGAGGCAATTTAAAAAATCGCATAAATTTACTTTTATAAAAATAATTACTTGTTGTGTTTTTGGCCACCTCCTCATTAATTACCAATTTATGTTTTTGCTTAATCTCATGTATTTTACTAAGCAATAAGTCAATCGAATACCCTAAATTATAATTATGATGAAATATCAATGCGACCTCGCCAGCAAAAGGATTCTCTCTTTTATAATTTGAAATGATTAAAACAAATCCGAACCAAAACTTAGCATACTCAATATTATTACTTTGATTTAGTGCTGAATTATATTTAATTAAAATCGTGTTATAATATTTTTGATAATAACTTTCAAAATAAATATCATTTAATGACTTATTATACATGGGTATAAACTTTAAAATTTAAATTAAAATTAATCACTATTTCCAAAAAATAAAATATATCCAATATCAAAAACACAAAGCCAATAATGTGGTTCAAACGGCTAGGAGGATAGAACCTAAAAGCGCTACTAAAAGTTTGATCGTTTGCTTCGACCTCGTATATTTCTAGCTGCATGGTGTGCTCTAATTATATAAATAGCATTCTTCCCTATTTTATAGAATATTCGATAATTACCCTCAATTAATTCTCGAATATCTTTTCTAATAAATTCTGGAACATGTCTTCCAGATTCAGGATAGGTCTCTAAAATTTCCACTCTAGTCAACAACTCTTCAATCGTTTTTTGAGCGTAGTAAGGTGACTCCTTCGCAATAAATTCATAAATATTGTCTAAATCAGACAATGCCAATTTAGTCCAAATTACTTGAGCCATTTTTTCTTAAAATGTGCTACGACTTTATTGTGTGGAATTGTCTGACCATTTTCAATTTGAAGCAACCCTTTTTCAATTTTCTCTTTGACAATTAACCTTTCAAAAAGTTCATTCAAATTGACATCTTTGGGAAATTCATTAATTGCATCAATTACGTTTTTCTTTTTCATTAATCAAATATAATCAATTTCCAATAATTTTAAAAATTCATACTTGCCTATCACTGTTATATTAGTGCAGTATAATTTCATATTACCAACATACCAATTTCTGCTAAGTAAACAGCACCCACCACGTGAGCAAAAACCCTACTTCTTAAAAATAAAATACACCGCCAATATTAAAAACACAAAACCTATGATATGATTCATGCGGAGGGCTTCGTTCTTGAAAACAAAAATGGTAAACACGGTAAACACTGTAATAGAAACTACCTCTTGAATAATTTTTAATTGCCAAAGGTTAAATGGTCCGCCGTTTTCGCTATACCCTAAACGGTTGGCAGGCACTTGTAACATGTATTCAAATAATGCTATCCCCCAACTAATAAGAATGATCGCTATCAATCCTAAATTTTGTGACCACGTCATTTCCTTGAACTTCAAATGTCCGTACCAAGCAAAGGTCATGAAGGTGTTTGATAGTACTAATAAAATGATGGTCGATACTATCCTAAACATTTTCTTCCGCTCTTATTTTTGTTGCTAAAAAATATCCTAACATTCCCATCGGAACATAAGCAACAATTAAATCTAATAAGTTAAACCATAACGGAGATGGAAGCACTGCAACCATGTACGCACCTCCTGAAAGAAAAATCAAAGAGATAGCTCGCGTTATATTTTTTCTTCTATCAACTGCAATCGCAGCAGCAATAAATGTTGCTACGAAGGTACCAATGACATGCGCTAGAAAAGGAGCTATGAAATGTTCCGGCCTCATAAACGCCATTCCTGCTTTTAATCCTTCTTCTGTAGTAAGGTTTACTCCCGCTGGCAATGGAAAAAACGTAGGACCTAGTTCAACAATGAACATGTTGATATAGGAACCAATTAAGATGCCTGCTACTACACCAAAAATGTTGCGAATGATTTTCATAAATCTATTTTAGTAATTCGTTCGGACTAACCGCCGAGCTGTAAAACCCTTCTAGCCTTCCCTGCTCGTCAATAACAAATTTACAAAAATTCCAATCAGGCACCTGACTGTTCCAACCGTTTAATGCAGGATTCGTTAACCAATCGTAAATAGGATGTATAGGCGCTGCTTTAATATTCACCTTGCTGAACATCGGAAATGTAATACCAAAATTCACCTCGCAAAATTGTTGTATCTCACGTTCACTCCCCTGCTCTTGCGCACCATAATCGTTGCAAGGAAATCCTAATACCACCCACTCTTCTTTATTCGCTTCGTAAAACGCTTGCAACTCTTTATACTGCGGAGTATAGCCACATGCCGATGCAACATTTACCAATATTATTTTTTTACCTCTGTATTGTTCAAGCGTAGTTGTATTACCTACGATATCTTTAACTTCAATTGCATAAATGCTACTAACAGGATTCACCTGTGAATCGTTTTTTATTTGTGTTGTTTTCATCACTTTTTTAAGAATGGAATAAATAAGTTTTTTTATCATGTTAAATTTTTAATCATTTATTTTCAAGTTGTTTTGAAAGTAAACGTTTATATAACAAATTGAAATGATGTTGGTTTATTTTTCACTAATTATACTTCTACTTTTCTACTAATAAAAAAGGGGCAGAACTGCTTCTACCCCTCTGCG
>JBJTMY010000158.1:0-6323 GCA_046073825.1 Bacteroidota bacterium | reverse complement strand
GGTTGGTTAAGCACACACAAAAGTGGAAAAGGTGCTGATTCAATTACAAGTGGATTAGAAGTTACTTGGACCAACCAACCAACAAAGTGGACGAACAATTTTTTTGAAAACTTATTCTCTTACGAATGGGAATTAACAAAGAGTCCTGCTGGAGCTCACCAATGGGTAGCTAAAAATGCTGATGCAATTATTCCTGATGCACATGATAACGGAAAGAAACATTTACCAATGATGTTGACGACCGATTTATCATTACGTTTCGATCCAGCTTACGAAAAAATCTCTCGTCGCTTTTATGAAAACCCAGATCAGTTTGCTGATGCTTTTGCGCGCGCTTGGTTCAAATTAACGCATCGTGATATGGGTCCTCGTAACTTGTATTTAGGTAAAGAGGTTCCTTCAGAAGAATTAATCTGGCAAGATCCAATTCCTGCTGTTAATCATCCTTTGGTTGATAGTAACGATATCAAAGAATTAAAATCGGCAATTGCAGCAACAGGATTATCAATAAGCGAAATGGTTTCAACAGCGTGGGCTTCTGCTTCTACTTTCCGTGGAACAGATAAGCGTGGCGGTGCTAACGGTTCGCGTATCCGCTTAATGCCAATGCGTAATTGGGAAGTGAACAATCCAGTTCAATTAAACAAAGTACTAGCTGCATTAGAAACTGTTCAAGCTTCTTTCAATGCGAAAGGCGATAAAAAAATCTCATTAGCCGACTTAATTGTCTTAGCAGGGTCTGTTGGAATTGAAACGGCTGCAAAAGCTGCTGGACATTCTGTGGAAGTTCCTTTCACTGCAGGAAGAATGGATGCTTCTCAAGAACATACTGATGTAGCTTCCATGGCGGTGTTAGAGCCTATGGCTGATGGATTCAGAAATTATCTGAAAACGAAGTTTACTATGTCGACAGAAGAATTGTTAGTTGATAAAGCACAATTATTAAATCTTACAGCTCCTGAAATGACTGTTTTAGTAGGCGGAATGCGTGTATTAAATACCAACTATAACAACTCTAACGTTGGTGTGTTTACGAACAAACCAGGACAATTAACCAACGATTTTTTCGTAAACTTATTAAGCATGGATTGTGCTTGGTTTGCGTCTGATGATACCAAAGAAATTTTCGACGGACGTGATCGTAAAACAGGCGCTATTAAGTGGAAAGCAAGTCGTGTAGATTTAATTTTCGGTTCTAACTCCGAGCTGCGTGCCCTTGCAGAAGTATATGCGTGCAACGATTCAAAAGAAAAATTTGTGAAAGACTTTATTAAAGCCTGGACCAAAGTAATGAACTCCGACAGATTCGATTTAGTTTAGTTAGATTAGTGTGTGTTATAAAGTCCGGGTGGTATTTTCATTCGGACTTTTGTTTTTTGGTACGTTGGCTCTCGAAACTTCGGAATCAACCACCGACCCTTTCCCCATTAAATCAACGCTCATCTTCAAATTAACCCATTGCCAAATTTTCAAATTAATTACTTGTGTTTCCCAATATCAATCCCCTTAATCTTTCTATACAACTCGGTAGCATATAAATCCGTCATGCCTGACACAACGTCTAATACGCGCATTACTTTTTGATACGGCGAATCTCCTTCTGTAAAAGGTCCGAATTGCTCGGGAATTAACTGCATCACTTTACTCTCTGGTGCTGTACGTTTCGATTTAGTTTTAATGGCCGCAGGAATCCAAGTGCTCAACAATTCTTTCATTACATTATAACCCGCTAATTCTATTTCTACAACGGTTGGATGATTATAAATCTTTTGAATAGATATTTTTTCAATCTCTTTTAAAGCATCGCTACGCAATTGTAATTCATCTATTAAAGTGCTTTGATATTTTCCAGCTAATATTAATTCTATATGCTGCATGAAAACATCTGCAGCAGAAAAGGTAAGGGTGTTGATGGCCCTGCTTCGTAGATAAGATAACTTTTCGTTTTCGTCACCAATCATGTTTAATGTTTCTTCTACTTCGCTGATATCATCACGTCTTAATTCTGTTAAGAGTTTTAATACTTTCTCTCGCATCAAATCAACTGTGATAATTCCTAATCGTGCAGCATCTTCAAAATCAATGATGCGATATGCAATATCATCAGCAGCTTCTAATAAATACACAAATGGATGTCGGCAATATTGTAAGGGCTTTTCGTTTTCTTGCACTAATCCGAACTCATTCACAATTTTTAAAAACAACTCTTTCTCTGTTTGAAAGAAACCGTATTTCTTTAAATGCACTTTCGATTTATCGCTGCCTAATGCTTCACACGGGTATTTTAGTATAGTCGCTAACGTTGTAAGTGTTAATCGATAACCTCCCGGCAAACGACCATTAAACTGATGCGTTAACAATCGTAATGCATTTGCGTTTCCTTCAAAATTGGTGAGGTCTTTCCACTCGGCTTCCGAAAATAAATGTTTATCTACTCCTCCATTCAAAAAGAAATGAGAAATCGCTTTTTCTCCCGAATGGCCAAAAGCAGGGTTGCCAATATCGTGTGCTAAACAGGCTGCTGCTATTACTTCCGATAAATGGTGTCCGTAAAATTCGTTAGCCTCTTCCGTAAGTGTTTCTTTAAACTGCTGAACCAACATACGACCTGTTATCTTTCCCAACGAACGACCAATAGAGGCCACTTCTAACGAATGCGTCAAACGGTTGTGCACTAACGTAGATCCTGGCAATGGAAAAACTTGCGTTTTGTTTTGCAAACGACGAAAGGGTCCAGAGAAAATTAAGCGATCGAAATCTCTTTGATATTCGGTTCGTATATCTGCATTTATACTTGGCTTTCCCGGTCGCTGTGTCGAGTAGAGATGATTTAAATTCATTACTGTTTATAAACTTCAAAGATTGTTAATAATCCTTTTTGTTAGCTTTTATGTGGATACCTCTTATAGGGAAGTGCTGTTTATATTAATGTTAATTCTACCTTCTTTTTTTGCCTTTTTTATTGGTAGGCTTTGCAAATCCACGCGGTTTTGCCTTTTTGGAGTTTGTTCGATTTTCTTTCGGACCAAAACTTTCATTTGATGAAAACTCCCATAGATAAAAATCGATTTGTTTTTTTAACAAATCTGCCGACTTTAATTTAACCCTAACGGGGTCGCCTAGCTGTAAACGACGATTCGTCTTCCGTCCTACTAGACAGTAGTTGTTTTCATCTAGCTCATAATAATCATCTTTTAAGTCCCTTACCCGAATCAATCCTTCGCATTTACTATCTACAAGTTCTACATAAATTCCCCACTCCGTAACACCTGATATCATTCCATCAAATACCTCCCCTTCTCTACCCATTAAATACTGCGCTTGTTTGAACTTCACCGAAGCGCGTTCTGCCTCTGAAGCTTTAATCTCCATATCAGTACTATGCTTGCAGCGCATCTCTATCGGTTCTCTATCTACCGATTTTCCATTGCTCAAATAGTGCGTTAATAGTCGATGTACCATCACATCAGGATATCGGCGAATAGGAGATGTGAAATGTGTATAATAATCAAATGCTAATCCGTAGTGTCCAATATTCTCTGTTGTATAAATTGCTTTTGCCATAGTACGAATGGCCAATTGTTCCAATACGTTTTCTTCTCGCTTCCCCTTTATATCTTTCATCAATTGATTAAAGGATTGTGCTACCGCCTTCTCCGAATGCATATTTATTTTATGCCCAAACTTGGCTGCAAAAAAAGAGAAGTTCTCTAGTTTGTCTGGAACTGGTTTATCATGTACACGATAAACAAATGTTTGTTCTGCCTCTCGCTCTTCTGATAATTTTTTTCCAACAAATGTGGCAACACGTTTATTCGCAAGCAACATAAACTCTTCAATTAATTTATTGCTGTCTTTGTTTACCTTCAGAAAAACATCAATAGGCATTCCTTGCTCATCTAGCTTAAACTTTACTTCTACTTTGTCAAATGTTATAGCACCATGACTGAATCGCTCTTGACGCATTTTCTGCGCAAGCTCATGCATCACCTTAATTTCTTGATGGTAATCTCCCGCTCCAGTTTCTATTACTTGTTGCGCTTCTTCATAGGTAAATCTTCGGTCAGAATGTATCACGGTTCTTCCAAACCATTCTTCTAGCACTTGTGCATTTTTATCAATTTCAAAAATTGCCGCGTAACATAGTTTATCCTCTCCTGGACGTAAAGAACAAACTTTATTACTTAGCTTCTCGGGTAGCATCGGAATAACTCGGTCAACCAAGTAAATGGATGTTGCTCGACTTAGCGCTTCTTCTTCGAGAGCGCTCCCCTCTTTAATGTAATGAGAAACATCTGCAATATGAACCCCTATTTCATAATTACCGTTCGGTAAAAACTGTATGGATAATGCGTCGTCAAAATCTTTTGCATCTACTGGGTCAATCGTAAAGGTGGTAATCTTACGATAATCTCTGCGTTTTTTAATTTCACTCGCTGTAATTACTTCTTTTATTTTATCTGCCTCTTCTTCTACCTCCGCTGGAAAAAATAAAGGAAAACCATACTCCACCAAAATAGCGTTCATCTCTGTATTGTTTTCTCCAGCATCTCCAAGTACCCGCGTTATTTCTCCTATCGGATTTTTATCTTCAATTTCCCAGCGCGTGATTTTTGCTACCGCTTTTTGTCCATTTCGCGCTCCATTCAGTTTATTCAAAGGAATAAATATATCTATTCCCGTTCTGTTGTTGTCGCTGTTTAAAAAGGCAAACTTATCGCTGACTTGTACTGTTCCTGAAAACTCTTTTTTGTTTCGCTCGATAACCTCTACCAATTCGCCTTCTGCTTTGTCAGGGAAGTAATAAGGATAAGTAGATACTTTTACTTTATCGCCACGCAACGCGTTGAGCGTTTTATTTTTTGCAAGAAAAACAGGTAAGTTGTTTTCTTCATCAAAAACAAAAGCCGCTCCGTAATTATTAAATGCTAACTTCCCATATACGTAACGTTTAGTTGGTCGAATACGGAATTTACCTTTCATTCCATCCTCCAACACTTCGTTTTCGGCAAGCTCTTCTAATACATCAATACAAAGAGACTTTAATTCTTTCTCTGAATAATTGTCAAGCTGTTTGCTAAGCGCCTCATTAAAAGGGTCTAAATAAACCCTGCGAAATACTTGCTTATAGTTGTACCATTTCGTCGGATTTTGCTTAAAGATGGTCAGCATTGCCTCCTTAAAATTTTCTACAAATTGCTGATTACTGTTTTTTTCTTCCGACATCTTTTTTAGTTAACTTCTGTTGTAATGTACTTCAACGGTTGCTTTACCAATTCTTCCATTCACTGGTGGATTATATTTGGTTAGCAATACTTTTATTGCTTTTGCCTCGGGTAAATATTCTTTTACGCTGTTTAATATTCTTCCTGCAGCATGCTCTATTAATTTACTTCGGATGGCCATCTCCTTTCTGACGATATTATGTAGTACAACATAATCCGCTGTATCACCCAATTCATCACTGGCTATCGAATCTGAAAAATCGAAATCAATAATCACATCTACCGAGAACCGTTGACCAATCTTTCCCTCTTCCTCCATGCACCCATGAAAGGCATAGCATTCAATATCACAAACCGATAATCGCATGTTAATCTTTCTTTTGTTCTTTAGCCCATGCATCCTTCAAGGTCACCGTTCTGTTAAACACGAGTTTATCAGATGTGCTTTCGGTATCAGGACAAAAGTATCCTTTACGAATAAACTGGAAATAATCTCCCGACTTACTTTCCTTCAACGACGGCTCTACATACGCGTTAGTAATAATTTGTAAACTGTCTTTATTGATAAAATCTTTAAAGTCGCCTTCTTCAGAAGATGGGTCCTCCACATTAAACAAACGATCATATACACGTACCTCGGCAGGAACCGCGTGCTTTGCGCTCACCCAATGTATAACTCCTTTTACAACAATTCCACTTGTGTCGCTTCCACTCTTGCTTTCTGGGAAATAAGTACAATGGATTTCGGTTACGTTATTGTGTTCATCGGTCTTATATTCATCGCATCGTACAATGTATGCATGCTTTAATCGAACAGATAATCCTGGGCCTAATCGGAAAAATTTCTTTGGTGGCTCTACCATAAAATCTTCTCGCTCTATCCAAAGTTCCTTTGAGAATGGTAACGGTCGCGTACCGCCGTTATTTTCTGCCTCCGGATTGTTTTCTCCTACGAGCGTTTCTTCTTGTCCTTCTGGATAGTTAGTAATAACTAATTTGATTGGATCTAGAACCGCCATTACACGATTTGCTCGCTTGTTCAAATCTTCGCGAACGCAGAATTCTAAAAATCCTACATCAATTATATTTTCTCTTCGC